>PLBZ01000047.1 GCA_003134675.1 Solirubrobacterales bacterium | reverse complement strand
CCGCCGTAGACCTGCACGGCGTCGGTCGTGACCTCCATCGCGCTGTCGGCGGCGTAGCGCTTGGCGTGCGAGGACTCGAGCGTGTTGCGCCTGCCCTGGTCGAGCAGCACGGCCGAGTTCCAGGTCGCCAGGCGGGACATGTGCACCTTGGTCGCCATGTCGGCGATCAGGAACTGGATCGCCTGGTGCATCGCGATCGGGACGCCGAACTGGACGCGCTCCTTGGAGTAGTCGATCGCGAACTCCATCGCCGCGCGTGCGACCCCGGTGGCCATCGCGGCCACGCCGGGCCGGGTGCGGTCGAGCGTCATCATGGCGATCTTGAACCCCTTGTTCTCCTCACCGACCAGGTGATCGAGGGGGATCTCGACGTCGCTGAAGGAGATCGTCGCGGTGTTCGACGCGCGCTGGCCGAGCTTGTCCTCCTTCTTGTCGACGACGACACCCCAGTCGCGCTCGACCACGAACGCGGAGATGCCGCGGTGCCCGGCGTCTTTGTCGGTCTTCGCGTAGACGGTGTAGTAGTCGGCATAGCCGCCGTTGGTGATGAAGCACTTCGACCCGTTCAGGACGTACTTGTCCCCCATCCGCACCGCGGAGGTGCGCATGCCGGAGACGTCCGAGCCGGCGTCGGGCTCGGTCAGGCAGAAGGAGGCGAGCTTGGGCGCTTCGGTGAGCATCCCGAGGTACTTCTTCTTGATCTCCTCCGAGCCGCCCAGCGCGATCGGGGCGGTCGCCAGGCCGTTGCAGCCGAGCGATGTCTGGATGCCGGAGCAGCCCCAGGAGAGCTCCTCCTCGATCAGACAGCCGTCGAGGTATCCTGCCCCGGCGCCGCCGTACTCCTCGGGGATGTGCGAGTTCATCAGGCCGACGTCCCAGGCCTTCTCGATGATGTCCTGCGGCCAGGTGCCGTCCTTGTCGTACTCCCAGGCGACGGGGCGAATCTCCTTCTCGGCGAAATCGTGCGCCATCTCGCGCAGGTTCTTCTGCTCGTCNNCCGCGCGAGAATAGATTGACTAGTCAGTCAACCTGGAGGGTAGCGGAGGGATGGGCGTCTTTTCAATTACGAGCCACGGCTCAACTGTCTGAGGCTGAAGCCGGGTCCGGACGCGTGCTCGGAGCAGAGCGTTACATCCCCGTCTCACCCCGGGGAATTACGCAACAATCCTCCGATGGCGAGCATCTTCCCGATCGTGGCATTCGGAGTGGTGGTGCTGCCGGTCCTGATGATGTTGGTGGTGCTACTGGTCAGCGACCAGAAAGCGGGCCGCGGAAGTGTGTACGACCAGATCGGCCAGGGCGGCCTGTCGTGGGACAGCGACGCTTCTGAGCGGGGGAGCGCGCCGGGGGGGGTGGGGATCCATTCCCCCGCGGGACGCGCGGAGCAGGAGCGGGAAATCCGGCAGATGTTGAACGCCCGAAGTCAGCGACTGGTGCGGAGCGGCAAGCCAGCGCTCGACATCGACGCCGAGGTCGCCAGGCTGCTTGCGCCACAGCCGGGGGTGCACGACGCGGGGCTCGTCGAGGAGGTGCGCCAGCTCGTGACGGCCCGGAACGAACGGCGCGCGCGCAAGGGATTGGAGCCGCTGGACGTCGCAGCCGAAGTGGAGCGCACGCTGGCCGAGTTGAATCCTTGAGCCCCACAGTTGCGGAGTCGGATATAAAGGCGCCATGGCCGACCCGCGCCGATACGAACTAGACGAGCTGAGCAACCGTCCGGGGACCTACTTCAACCCGCAAACCGAGGTGCTGGTGGTCGTCGACGACTCACCTGATGTGGACCACGAGATCTTCGGAGCAGAGCAGAGCGACGACGGCGAGTGGGTGTTGATCTCCGACGAGGCACCCGTCGATGAGCACCGGAGGGATGAGCTGATCGAGAGCTTCCAGGTGACCTATCACCCGGCGGGAGAGCGGGCGGTGGTGGATGAGGATGCGGACGATCTCGACGAGGATGACGAGCTGGAGCCAGACGAGGATCCGGAGATCGGGCCCGAGTAATCAGTCGGCGGCGCAACTACCTTGCGCCGGGTGGTGTTTGAGAGGCTGCAATGGGCCCTGCAGCAACGAACAGGATCGTGCGTAGCATCCGCGCGGTGCGCGCCAAGCATCTGCAGGCGCTCGCCTTGGGCATGCTTGCACTGAGCATGTCGATCCTGGGCGGGTCCGCCTCCGCCCAAGCCGCCCGCGGACCGACCGTGGGAGCGGCACTGGGGAGCCTGCAGAGCAGCGGTGCGATCACAGCGACCACCTACCAGCAGGACTACGCGGCCTACGTAGCGGCACAGCGCTCACTGAAGAAGCTGAGCGGCACCCGGCGCACGGAGCTCGGCGGCGTGCTGGCGAACGTGCAGGCGATCGCTGCCGCACGCGGATTCATCCCCTCACGTCTGCCGGCCTTGTTCATGACGCTGGAACGCAACCGCCAGTGGTGGACCACGGGGCCGCTGCTCGCCGGGAGGGTACGCGTGAGCTTTCCTTCAAGCAAGCTCGTGTGGGAGTACTACCCGGGCCAGGGGCTCGAGATCCAGTGGCTGGGGACGTTCGGCGAGGGCAACGGGTACTACCTGTCGGGACATGAAAACGCCAACCTGCGCCAGTTGGTGAGCGAAATCATCCCGCTCGCGACCAAGCGCGCGGGCGGGATCGCGTGGGAGTACATGTTCCAGTTCGACGGCGGCCTGCCGCCGTGGACGAGCGGCCTGTCGCAGGGCACCGCGCTGCAGGTGCTGACGCGCGCGTGGTCGCGCTTCAAGGAACCGGCGGACCTGACCGCGGCACAAGAAGCACTCGGCATCTTCCAGAGCCCGCCACCAAACGGCGTGCGCGTGACGAGCGCGATCGGGGCGCACTACCTGGAGTACACCTACGCTCCGCACGACCGTATCTTGAACGGTGAAATCCAGGCCCTGGTTGGGCTGTACGACTACACCTCGATCACGAAGGATCCGCTCGGAGAGAAACTGTTCGAAGCGGGCGACGCCGAAGGGCGGGCGCGCGTGCCGTCCTACGACACCGGGGCCTGGTCGATGTACGACCAGTACGGCGAATCCGACCTGAGCTATCACGAACTGCTCACAGAATTCTTGAAGCACCTGTGCGAACGTACGAGCAAGGGGGAGCCGTTCACTCCAACAGCCGCCCCGGCGCCCGCGCCAACCCCCACACCGACACCGTCACCGCCAACCACCGGCGGCACGGCGGAAACGGGCGGGGCCAGCGCCGCCCGCCATCTCGCGCAGAGCACATCCACGACCGCCTCCTCGCCTGCGATCGGCGCGGACGCGATCTACTGCACGACGGCCCAGAGGTTCACCGCCGACCTGCACACACCGCCAACGATCGGACTGGTGACAAGCACGCTACGCGGCGGCACGCGCGGGGGCGTGCAGATCTCGCTGTCGAAGATCTCGAGTGTCGGCCTGACGATCCGCAAAGGTGGAAATGTGGTGTGGAGGAACAGCGCCATGCTGGAACGCGGCAAGCCGCGCCTACTGTGGGTCACCCCGAAGAACAAGGCGGGGTCGTACGCAATCACGCTGACCGCCACCGATCTGGCGGGTAACAGCGCGAGCGCTAGCGGCACGATCGCTGTGACATCACGGTGACCGGGACTTCGGCCACCGCGCGCAATGGCTGAGGGCACCGCTAGCCTGCGTACATGACGCGATTGATAAGCGCATGGCGAGCACTGACGCCCGAGCAGCGCCTGGCAGGCGGTGCATCGGGGGCGCTGTTCGTGACGATGTTCCTGCCCTGGTATGGGCTGCAGAGCCTCAATCCCAAGTCCCACGAAATCTACTCGCACAACATCAACGCCTTCGGGGATGTCTCCTTCGTGGAGGCGGCCATCTTCCTCGTCGCCGCCGGGGTGATGGGAATGCTGTTCGCACGTGGGGAGAGGCGGAGCTTCCACCTCCCCGGTGGGGACGGCACGGTCGTGATGGTCGCCGGCGGCTGGGCTGCCCTGCTGATCTTCTACCGCGTCTTCAGCCGCCCTGCCGGCCACGGCTACCCCGTGGGCATCCAGTGGGGCTTCTTCCTCGCGTTCGTCGCCGCCGGGGCGCTCTCGTTCGCCGGCTGGCGGATGCGGACCACGGGGCGGCCCGAGCCCCCACTTGTGCGCCGCCCACGCCACCCCTCGCCACCGCCTGCCACGGCACCCCGCCGCGCACCACGCCGCCCCGTCGCCGCCACCGAGGCGACCGAGCAGCTGTCCTTCGAGGACCCTGCCCCAGACCCCGATTAGGCGACGGCCGCCTATCATTGCGCGGACGATGCTCGCCTCTTCGCCCCCGGCGCCCGCCTCTGTCACAGATGTCGCCGAGGGCCTACGCGCGGTGGGGTACCTGCCCGGCGAGTCGACCGCGCTCGTGGCGTTCCTCGCCGCCAAGCTCGGCAAGCCCGTGCTCGTCGAGGGACCGGCGGGCGTGGGAAAGACCGAGCTCGCAAAGTCGCTTGCCCGGTATCTCGACCGGGAGCTGGTGCGGCTGCAGTGTTACGAGGGCTTGGACGAGGCGAAGGCGCTTTACGAGTGGAACTACCGCAAGCAGCTGCTGCGCATCCAGGCCGAGGCCGATGGCGCGGGCTGGTCCGAGGTGCAGGACGACATCTTCGGCGAGGAGTTCCTGCTCGCTCGGCCGCTGATGACCGCGATTGCCTCCGAGCAGCCGGTGGTGCTGTTGATCGACGAGATCGATAAGACCGATCAGGAGTTCGAGGCGATGCTGCTCGAGGTGCTCTCGGACTTTCAGATCTCGATTCCCGAGCTCGGCCGCGTGGAGTCGCGCACACATCCGGTAGTGCTGCTGACGTCGAACAACTCACGCGAGCTGACCGAGGCGCTGAAGCGTCGCTGTTTGTATCTGTGGTTGGACTATCCCGAGCTCGAGCATGAGCTCGAGATTGTGCGTCTGCACGCGCCCGATCTGCCGGAGGCGGTTGCGCGCAAGCTGGTCGAGGTGATCGGCATGGTGAGGGAGCTCGACTTGAAGAAGCCGCCGTCGATTGCCGAGTCGATCGACTGGGCGCGGGCTTTGCTGCTGCTCGGTGTGGACGACATCGACGAGCAGACGTTCAGAGACACGATGTCGGTGATCGTCAAGCACCGGACCGACATGGACCTGGTGGCTGAGCGGGTCGGGCTGAAGCTGTCCTCACCGGCCGTCGATGCCGCCTGAGGGGCTGCCCGCACGATTGCTGGAGCTGGGCGAGGAGCTGCGCCGCGAAGGCGTGGCGGTCGGCACTTCGGAGCTGCTCGATGCGTTCGCTGTGCTGCGTGAGGTGCAGTGGACCGAGCAGGTGGACTTCAGGGAGGCACTTGCCGCGACGCTGGCGAAGAGCCAGGAGGACCGGCGGGTGTTCGAGCTGGTGTTCGATCGTTTCTTCTTCCGCGCCGTCGAGGTCGCGGCGCTGCGCGAGGGTGTGCGCGAGGGAGATCCCTCTCAACCCACCCCCGGGGCGATCGATCTCGAAGAACTCTCCCCTGAAGATCTGCAAGCCCTGCGCGCGCAGATCGCCGCCGCGCTGAGAGATAGCTCGGAGGGAGCGATGCGCGACCTCGCGCGAATGGCGATCGCCGCGTTCGGGCGTCGCGAGGAGGGCTCAGGGGTGATCGGGGTGGACGTCCAGCGCATCCGCAGGGCGCTTGGCCTGCGTACCGAGCCTCAGCCCGACCTGCCCGCCGATGATCCCCGCCGCGAGGGGCTGCCGCGCGATGCGCTGCGCCGCTTCGAGGCACTCCTGCGACGGGAGCTCGAGCGAGGCCAGATCGAGCGCACCGGCAGCCTGCCCCCATCACGGCCGCTGGGCGAGTTGGACAGGGCGCTGCCATCTGGGCCATTGGCTGATCTGGCCGCCGTACACCGGGTGGTGACCCAACTGCGCCGCCGCTTGGCCACGCAGGGCACGCAGGCTCGCGGCCACCGCCGCCACGCGCACGTGGACGTACGGCGCACGATGCGCGCGTCGCTGCAGAGCGGCGGCGTGCCGGTAGTGCTGAAGTACCGTCCACGGCGCCCGCGCCGGCCGGAGATCTACGTGCTGTGCGACGTGTCCACGAGCGTGACCTCGGCGTCTGTGTTCTTCCTGTCGGTGCTCCACGCACTGCACGACTCGTTCCGCAAGATGCGCTCGTTCGTGTTCATCGAGCGCGTCTCGGAGGTGACCGACATCTTCGCGCACGAGCGCAACTTCAAAGCGGTCAGCGAGCGGATTTCCAGCGATGCGGGCGTGGCCGACATCTCCGGGTACACCGACTACGGGCGCGTGTGGTCGGAGATGTTGGAGCTGGTGGGCGAGGACCTACATCCGCGCGCCACGGTGATTGTGCTTGGCGACGCGCGCACGAACGGCCGCGATCCCCGCGCCGACCTCTTCGCCCAGGTGGCCGCCCGCGCTGGGCGCACGTTCTGGCTGAATCCCGAGCCGCGGCTGTATTGGAACTACGGCGACTCGGTGATCGCGGCGTACGAGCAGTACTGCACCGCGTTTGAGTGCTGGACGACGGCGCAGCTCGAGGACTTCGTGCGCGCGCTGACGAGGCCTGTCACGTCCGCGCTGTAGCATCAGCCATAGAGAAAATCAGGGGAGCTGGCGGGAGAAGGCCGGCTGAGATGGCGCACAGGAGAAATCCCCGGCGTCGACCCTTCGAACCTGTGGGGTAATGCCCGCGGAGGGAGAGACGTGTTCACGGGACTCGAGCTCAGCCCGAGATCGCCTGAGGCAAATCGGCCGGGGCGCAGCGTGAGCGTGATTGGGGTGAGGAGCTCCTATCGCGACAGGAGCGGCGCTTCCTTGCAGGCACTCACCGGAGTGTCGCTGCACGCCAACCATGGAGAACTGCTCGCGGTGGTAGGTCCGAGCGGCTGTGGGAAGACCACCCTGCTGGAGCTGATCTGCGGCCTGCAATCCCCTGATGCGGGCACGATCGAGTGCGCTCCGGCGGCACTGATGCCCCAGCGCGACTTGCTGCTCCCGTGGCTGAGCGCTCTCGATAATGCCGCGCTCGCGCTGCGAATCGCCCATCGGCCACGCGCCGAGGCGCGGGCGCGGGCGGCAGGGCTGTTCGCCGAGTTGGGACTGGAGGGGTTTGAGCAGGCCCATCCGCACGAGCTCTCGGGAGGGATGCGCCAGCGCGTGGCGTTCCTGCGCACGCTGCTGTCGGGCAAGCCGGTCCTGTGCCTGGATGAGCCGTTCGGCGCGCTCGACGCGATCACGCGTACGGAGATGCAGGGATGGCTGGGTCGGGCACTGGAGCGCGAACCGCGCACGGTGGTGCTCGTCACCCACGACGTCGAGGAGGCGGTGGTGCTCGCCGATCGTGTCGCGGTGCTGTCCGCCCGTCCCGGGCGTGTGCGAGCAGACCTAGAGGTGGATCTCCCCCGCCCCCGATCGCGCACCGACCCTGAGCTGATCGCATTGCGCGAGCAGGCACTGATCGCGCTGGGCTTGGGCGCGCCGTGCTCAGCATGAGCCGACGTGCTTTTCAGGTATTGCCCGCAGTGCTGCTTGTGATCGGGTTGCTCGGCGCGTGGGAGGTATACGTGGACTCGAGCTCGACCAGCTCGTCAATCCTGCCGGCGCCGCACTCGATCGCCGAGGCATTGTGGGGCAATGCCGGCTTACTTGGACACAATCTCGCGATCACGGCCGAGGAGGTTGGGCTCGGGATCCTGCTCGCGCTGGCGCTCGGCTTCGTGCTCGCGGTACTGATCCACGTCTCGCCGCTGCTACGGCGCGCCTTCTACCCGCTCGCGGTCGGCTCGCAGGCGGTGCCAATCGCCGTGATCGCCCCACTGCTGGTCCTGTCGTGGGGCTTTGGCCTGCTGCCGAAGCTCGTCGTGATCGTGCTGATCTGCTTCTTCCCGGTGCTCGTCACGACGGTCGACGGGCTCGCCGGCGTCGATGCCGACCAGTTGAAGCTGCTGCGCACGCTGGACGCCTCGCGCTGGCAATCGTTTCGCTTCGCCGAGCTACCGGCGGCGCTGCCAGCCGCGATCAGCGGCGCGCGGATCGCTGTCACCGTCGGCGTGATCGGCGCCTACATCGCTGAGTCCCAGACCGCGAGCATCGGTGCCTATGCGGGCCTGGGACGCGAGATCAACTCCGACATCTACGCTTTGCAGACCCCCCGCGCGTATGCGGCTGCGGTCGTACTGTTCGCTTTCGCGATCGTCTGCTTCTACACACTCGCCCTCGCCGAGCGCCGGCTGGCGCCGTGGGCCAATCGACCATGAGGAGACACCCGTTGAGAGCTCTGCCCGTCGTCCGCCGCACCGTGGCGTTTGCAGCACTCCTATCTCTCGCCGCTTGCCTGTCTGCCTGTGGCGCCAAGCAGGACACGATCTCAGCCGGTGCGAGGAAGCCCTTCACGGTGATGCTCGACTTCTTCCCGAATGCCGACCACGCCGCCCTGTACTCGGCGATCAGCCAGGGAGACTTCCGGGCGGCCGGACTCGACGTGCAGCCAGAGACCCCGGCGGAACCGGCGGAACCGTTGAAGTTGCTGGCGGCGGGCAAGGTGGACATGGCGATCTCCTATGAGCCCGAGCTACTGCTCGCCCGCGAGGAAGGGCTGAAGCTAGTGTCGATCGCGGCGCTCGTGCAGCGCCCGCTCACGTCGATCATCGCGCTGCCCGGAGCACACGTCGCGAGCGTCGCCGACCTCGCCGGCAAGCGCGTGGGAACCGCGGGCATCCCTTATCAGGCGGCCGAGCTGAAGACGGCTCTGCAGACCGCTGGGGTGAGCTCATCGAAGGTACGGGAAGTGAACGTCGGCTTCAATCTCGTTCCCGCGATGCTCTCCGGGAAGGTGGCAGCGACACTCGGCGGTTTCTGGAACTACGAGGCGCTCCAGCTCCAGCTGCTGCACAAGCATCCCGTCACGATCCCCGTCGATCAGGCTGGCGTACCCACCTACGACGAGCTCGTGCTGGTGGTACGCGAAGACGAGGCGCACACCCGTGGCCAGGACCTACGCGCGTTCCTGCAGGCGCTCACCCGCGGCGAGCACGAGGTACGAGCCGATCCGGCCGCCGCGGCGTCGCTCGTCGTGAAGGCCAACCCGTCGCTCGAAGGCAAGCTGCAGCTCGCCTCGATCGAACGGACGCTGCCCGCGGCGCTGCCGATTGATTCGGACCCCGCCCACCCACAGCCCTTCGGCTATCAGGACCCATCGGCGTGGGCGAACTTCGGCAGCTGGATGCTCGCGCACGGGCTCCTCCACCACGATCCGAATACCGCCCTGCCGCCGTTCACCAATGAGTTCCTCCCCGGGCAGGGACTATAGGCCCTGCAGGTGCACCGCGGCCAGCCCTGCCCACTCCTCATAGCCGGCGAAAAACGCGCGCACCTCGTGCTCTTCCGCGCGGGCCCTCGGGTCGCCGCCGCTGAGCCTGCGTCCGACGAGCTTCAGCAGTCCCACATCCCCCGCCGGCAGCTGGTCGTTGCGGCCCTGGCCAAATAGCGCCAACATCTCCACCGTCCACGCTCCAATACCAGGGATCTTGCGCAATCGCCGCCAGCTCCGCTCGTGATCGTCGCTGTGCAGATCGACCCGTCCGCGTGCCACCTCCTTGGCGACACGCACCAGCGTCAATGCGCGTCCCCCGGCCAGGTCGAAGGACTGCAGTAGCGCGGGCGCCGTCCCCGCGAGCGTCGTTGGCGTCGGCAGGTCGCGCAGGTTGCCGCCATCGTCGCCGGCCGCCCAGCGTCGCCCCAGACGAGCCACCACACGGCGCTCGATCGCGGCCGCCCGCTCATACTCGATCAGCTGCTCGCAGATAGCCCAGGCAAGTGCCTCGAAGGGCTCCGGTCGACGCCCAACCCTCAGCCAGGGGCGCGAACTCACGGAGTGCCCGATCAGTGGATCGTGGGCGAAGCGGTGGTGAAAGGCCCGCAGCTCATCATCGACGCCGAGGGCAAAACGCATCCGCGCGATTCCGTGAATCGCGGCTGCCCGGCTGGCCGCACGTGCGCCGAACAGAACCCTGTCGGCAGCGGTCTGGGTGACCCGCACCAGCACCGGCTCCTTCTCGTGATGCAGCAACCGCTCCAACACCCTTCCGCGGCGGCGCATCACACCGTCCATGCCACTCCGCAAGGGGAGGCGAAACGGGCCGGCCGGCTGTACCTCCTCGCGCAGTTCGACCAGGTCGCTCAGCGCTCGCCGCCCAGCAGGTGCACATCCACGAGCAGGGAGCGACTGCCAACGATCTGGAGCAGCTCGCCGGCTCGTCCACCGGAGCGGGCGTCACGCCCCCCTCGCCCCAGACGCCTCCCGGCACGGCGACCCTTGGCGAGCGCGGAGAGATGCCGCTGGCGACGACGATGCACCAGACCGACGACGGCAGCCCCCGCTACGAACCCCCCGGCCGCGACCGCGGCGGCCTGCACGGCCGGAACGACAGCCAGGCCCGATAGTCGATCGGGCGACACGGACGCTGCGCGCACCACAGTCGGCTCGTCCGCAAGCACAGGAAGGGCGTCGACTTCCTCGGTATCACCCATCCCGCGAAGTGTAGGGGGCGACCCAGACTGCTAGTCGAGAACGCGCTCGTAGACCCGATAGCGCCGCTTGATCTCGCCGCCCATGCCTTCCATCGCGCGGTTCATTGATGTGTTGGTCTCCAGGATCCAGCCCATCTCGCCGCCCTTCTGGGGGGTGCGTTCGGCGGCGTCGAAGTGCATCTGGTAGAAGCGCGCCGCGACGCCGGTGTGCTGGTACTCGGGCTTGACGCCCAGCGCGAACACNNGCGTAGTGGCGGACCTCCTCCTCGTTGAGCGGCACAGAGGCCCAGTTGTTCTCCCACGCGGAGTTGTAAACCTCGAGGAACCTCGTCACCTCCGCCTGCAGATCCTTCTTGCGGAAGTTGCGGCAGACGATCCCGTGCTCGGACTCGAGCTTGTCCGCCGCCTCCCAGATCGCCGGGTGGACCTTCTCGCGCTTGTCCACGTACAGGCTCCACATGTACAGGTCCATCGCCTTGGTCATGCCGACGTCTTGCTCGAAGATGCGCTGGTAGTAGGGGTGGTGCCAGGGGCAGAGGATGATCGGCGGATACTCGTGTCCCTCGATGAGCAGCCCGATCTCGTCGTTGGTCGTGAAGTCCATTGGGCCAACCATGCGGTCGCGGCCCCGTTCGCGCAGCCACGCCTCGGCGGCGTCCAGCAGCGCGCGGGCCGCCTCGGGGTCCTCCTCACACTCAAACCAGCCGAACAGTCCCCAGGCGTTGCCCTGGAACTCGTTGAAGTTGCGGTCCACGTGGGCGCTGACGCGACCGACCGGACGCCCGTCGCGCCAGGCCAGGAAGTACTGGGCCTCAGCGTGCTTGAAGAAGGGGTTCTTCTTTTGGTCCAGCCGCTTCTTCAGGTCCATCAGCAGCGGCGCCACCCAGTTGGGCTCGTTACGATAGAGCCGCCACGGCAGCTTGATGAACGTGCCGAACTCGCGTCGTGACGTTACGGGCCTAATCTCGACTGCCATCGCGGCGACCACCCTATATGCACACTTCGACAGACGTCTTCGCCAAGGTTCGCGGTCACGAGCGCGAGGAGCTGCTGCGTGCGGCGCGCGAGGCTGATCTGCTGCCCTACTTCCGCACAGTCGAGTCACCCGCGATGCCGGTCGTGGAGATGGAGGGGGCACCCCGCATCATGCTTGCCTCCAACAACTACCTCGGCCTGACCGCCGACGAGCGCGTGATGAAGGGCGCCGAGGATGCCCTGCATCGTTATGGCACTGGCCTCACCGGCTCGCGCCTGCTCAACGGCACCACCCCCCTGCACCTCGAGCTCGAGCGCGAGCTTGCAGAGTGGATGAACACTGACGACGTGATCGTTTTCACCACCGGCCACCAGGCGAACGTGGGCACGCTGGGGACGTTGCTCGGTCCCGGCGACACCGTGATCGTCGACTCCGGGGATCACGCTTCGATCCTCGATGGTGTCCTGCTCTCGAAGGCCAAGATGCGTCCTTTTCGCCACAATCGCATGGACAAGCTGGAGCGCGCGCTCGCCCGCGCCGAGCAGGACGGCGGCGGCGTGCTGGTGGTAGTCGACGGCGTCTTCTCGATGGAGGGTGACGTGGCGCCACTGGTGGACATCGCCGAGCTGTGCGCCGGCTACGGCGCTCGCCTGATGGTCGACGAGGCCCATGGAGCTGGTGTGCTGGGCGCGCGTGGCGCGGGGACAGCCGAGCTACTGGGAATCGAGGATCACGTCGACCTGCGCATGGGTACCTTCTCCAAGTCCCTCGCCGCCTGCGGAGGCTTTGTGGCCGGCCCGGCGGACGTGATCGAGTACCTGCGCATCTCCTCGCGCGCCTTCCTGTTCACCGCCTCCGCGGTCCCCGCCGCGCTGGGCGCGACGCTGGCCGCCCTGCGAATCATCCGCTCGCCGCAGGGGCCGCCGCTGATGGCGACCGTCCTGGAGCAGGCACGCTACTTCGCCGACGGCCTGCGCGCGCTCGGCTACCGGGTGCTGAGCGGTGAGCCCGTAAGGCTCGGCCCAGCCGAGGACGCTCCCGTCGAGACGGTCATCACGCCGATCGTCCCCGTGCTCGTCGGCGACGACTGGAAGGCCGCGCTACTGTGGCGCGCCCTGTACGACGGCGGGGTGTTCACCAACTGTGCGCTTCACCCCGCCGTGCCGCCCGGAGGGGCTCTGCTGCGCACCAGCGTGATGGCCACCCACGACCGCGCGGTGCTCGACCAAGCGCTCGCGGTCTTTGCACGGGTGAAGGGCGAGTTCGAATCCGAGCACGGCGCCCTTCCGGGTCCACACTGAGGTCCTCCCGCTTGTCCATTTCTTCACAAGTCCCGGAGGCAAGAAAAAAGGTCGCTTCTAGCGTACGAAGCGCGGTCGCGCTGTTGACCGGGAGCCCCGTGCTCGCGTAGCTTCCAAGAGCGCTCTGCATGACCGTCTGAAGTTCGCCCCACAGCATCAGGAGAGGGGCCCAAGTGCCGGGTCAACCGCGACTTATCGCGGATTGACTTCAGTCGGCCATGGCGATCGCATACTCGTAAAACTGAAGACAAGGATGTTGCCCGCCGCGAAGCTCGCGACGGCAACGGGGAGAGTGCTCACATGAACGCGACAGCGACGGTCGCCCCTGCTGGTCCGCAGTACATGCGCGCCTTGGAACGCGCCAATAAGGTCCGTCTTGCCCGCGCCGACCTCAAGCGCCGGGTGGCACTGGGAGAGATCGGCGTCGCCACGGTGATCCTCGATTGCCCGTGGGAGGCACACAGCATGGCGGTGGCCGACTTGCTCATGAGCCAGCGCCGCTGGGGTCAGACTCGCTGCCGCAAGTTTCTCGCCCAGATTGCGATGTCCGAGAAGAAGACCGTCGGATCGATGACCGACCGCCAGCGCCGCACGCTCGCGGCGATGCTCACCGCTGTTCCACAGGGCCGCGATCAGGCCGCAGAGCTCGACCCTCCGCTATACCAGGTGCCGCCGCGCAACATTCCGCTCGAGCGTCGCGCGATGGCGCTGAGTCAGTGATGAGGAACCCGGGGCCGCGCGCACGCGCGGTCCCTCGAGTAACGGACAGCCAGAGGAGAGCTTGACCTGCCACCACCCGGCAAGCATCCCGATCAAACCTAGCCGCGGGCGCACCTCCCACACTCCGCAGCCCCCCTGTCCGAGATCCCGCACCGGCAGGCGCACGAACTTATAGCGACCCGGTTCGAGCTTCATCCGTTCGAGCAGCTCGCGCGAGGAACGCTCATACTCGACGCGGTGGGCCGCGAGCCGGCGCATGTCCTGCAGCCGGCCGGCCAGTCGGTCACGCGTCCGCTCCAGCTCCTCCAGTGTGAGCAGGCACGGACCGCCGATCGCTTCCCTTTGTGCATCCGTGAGCTCCGGGGAGATGTGCGGGAATGCATCAGCCACGATCGCCGACAGCTCGCGCTCGAGCCTGCCGATCTGTGTCTTCAGGGCGTAGCGCGCATCGCGCTCGCCGACCTCCACCCAATGACCACCGGTAACGGCAGTCTCCCCGATCTCTGATCGGTCACGATCTATGACAAGCCCGGACTGAGTCACACCCGTCTCCTCGCGGTAACTCCGGAAAAAATGATTCTACCAGCGTCCATCAGGGTCCTTCCAGCGCCGCGCGACACGTCCACAGCGCCTCCTCAACATACAGCGAAGGTACACCGGACACCTGGATCGCAAACAGCGTCAAACCACTCGTCCCCGCGCTGACCTCATGGCCTGGGGCCAGCTCGCCGAACAGAACTGCCAGCGCTGTCGAGGCATCCGCCACCACCAGGCGGCCAGTCGGTAGGAGCGGCGCGCCGGAGGAGCGTCCCAACGGCTCGCCCTCACTGCTCGAGCGGATGCCGAGCGGACCGTCCACGGCTTCAGAATCCAGTGCCCACACCGGCACGCCTGTGTCCACCAGTGCGATTAGCAGGATGTCCTCGAGCAGACCGCCGGAGAGGAAGCCGCCGTGCAGCATCCGCTCGAGCGCCGCCTCCTCAATCGGCGTGCGCACCACATCGGGGTCGAGACCGATGTGACGGAAGAAGACCCGGTAGGCCGCCGGCACCGGCTCCCGGCGGACGGCCACCGCCCGCGCCCCCCGAAACCGGTTGGACAGTTCATGCAGACGGCCTTCGATCCCAGACGGCGAGCCAGCGAGGACCGAGCCCGGCCGACCGACTCGCGTCTGCGCAACCACCAGCCGCAGCTCGGGGAGCTCCTGCTCGACCTCGCGCGCGCGCCATCCCAGCTCCAGCTCGGGAGCACCCGACTGGCCGGTCTCCGATCGGTCCGGCGGGGGAGGCGGATCGGACCTCACGGCGCCCGCGGCCTCCAACCGCGCTCACGCGCTGCTTGCACCAGCTCGCTCACCCGCGCGCGCAATCTCGCCAGCGCGGGACGCACCAGTAGCGCCTTGCTCTGCACCCCGCCTCCCGGGTAGGCGAAGCTCACCTGCGGACAGCTCGCCAGCTTGTAGAGGGCCGCAAGTGCCCCGTCGCGATCAAAGCCAATCGGGATGCTCAGGTTCCGCGCTCGCATCAGCTTACGCAACTGACCTCGGCTTCCCTTGATCGCCACGCCCGCGAAACGCACGCCTGGGAACGAGGGCTCAAGCGCCTGGAGATCACTCAGGATCTTTGGACAGGAGCCTTCGTCGACGAACAGCGCCAGCACCACCGGCCCCTGTTCATAAAGTTCGCAGATGTTCAGAATTCCCGTGCCCCGCACCGAGCACGCTGGGCGCTTGCCAGCGGCACCCTCGTTTGCATGAGTGGCGACATTAGCGTCGCCATTTACTTCGCCCAGTGCGAGTGGCACGGCGAACGGCGCCAGCGGGTGACCGGGTTCGATGCCCCCAACCCCGTTCGGCTTCGTCAGCGCCGTGTTGATCGTTATCAGCACCACGATCAGCAGCCCCAAGATGCCCACGTAGCGCCCGTATCGAGGGCCGGTGGGCTCAGGCTGACTCATGGCGTGTGCGCCCGTGCCGCCGCGTCCAGTGAGAGCCCGGGACACGAACGGCGATCGCTCGCGGCCGCTCAGTGAGCACCAGCGCCGCAGGCAGAACCACCAGCACACCCACCAGTGAGACACTCAGATCGATCAACGTCACCAGCCCGAAGTCGCGGAGCATGCGAATATCCGACAGCGCCAGCACGCCGAAGCCCGCGATCGCCGTCACCCCCGATGCCGCCACCGCGGCACCAGTGCGCTCATAGGTGCGGCGCAACGCCTCGATCGCATCGTCCCCCTTCAGTCGCTCTTGGCGGTAACGCTCGGATAGCAGCACGCTGAACTCGGTGGAGATGGCGATCACCAGCGCGCCCAGGGTGACCGACATCGGGTTCAGTGGGACCCTCACCGCGAACAAGATCAATGCCGAGAGCCCCGTCGCCAGGACGATCGGCACCAGTGGTACGAGTGCTCGGCGACGATCCCCTCCGAAGGCGATCAAGAGCACAAGCGCTACTGCCGCAAGACCCGCGAGCAACATCTCCAGGCGCCGCCACGGCGAGGCCACCTGCGCTCCCGACTTGGCCGCCAGGACCGGTAACCCGACCAACTGCGCGCTCACTCCCGCGGGTGGGTGCAAGCTCGCCCGCATCGCTTCGATCACCTGTTGCTGCTGGTCGAGTCCCATCAAGCGGATGCCGAATGCAAGCGTTGCCACACGCCGGTCGGCACTGATCACGTCCTGAGAGAAGTAAGGCGGGATCGCACTCAGCAGACCGCTCACCTGCGTCTGGGAGAGCTTCGGCTTGCCGGTCCCCTGACCCTGGAACAGGTCGGGCAGGGAGAAGGCTGGGCACACCCGCGCCTTCCCGCAACCCCGCGTGGAGCTGTAGCCGAAGCGCTTCAGCACGGCGCTCTCATAGGAGCTCATCCACTCGATCACCGCCGGCTTCGTCAAGTCCTTCGCGCTGACCATCAAGTCGAGTTGCCCTCCCACTCCCGTGGCGTGCTCGAGCGTATTCAGATTCCGCAGCGATTCCAGGTTCTGCGGCACCAGCTTCGTGATGTCCGTCTCCACGCGCGTCTGCGTATCCAGTCCCCAGCCGAGTGCCGCCAGCGCCAACCCCACGCCCAGTAAGCGCCACGGCCGGCGCACCGCCTCGACCAGCGCCATTCTGCTCACGAAACGATTGACCGGATTGTCCAGCAGCAACTCGCGCGCACCCCGCCAGGCTGCGCCTAAGGACGCATCGAACCGAGCACCCCCCGCTCGGACTCGGGCTCGATCCCCTCCGACCGATCGGAGATCGGCCAGCACGAGCGTGGCCGACCCGGCGGTGAGCGCACACAAGAATGCGATTACGACGCCCAGTACCAGCAACAGCGCGAAGCCCCGCACCATCGGCACCGGCGAGAGCAACAGCACGAGCATCGCCCCGACACTGGCGACGCCGGCCGTAGCGATCGTCGGCGCACCGGCCCTGGCTGCACGCCTGACAGCCACCCGAGCGTCCTGTGCGCCCTCGGCAAACGCCTCCTCCACGCGCGACTGGAACTGGATCGCATAGTCCACCGCGAGGCCCACCAGCACCGGCAGCACGGCGACCTGAGCCACCGTCAGCGAAGCCCCCACGACCGACAGCGCGCCGAACGTGAGCGCGGCGGCTAGCAGCGCGATCCCCAGCGGCAGCAACCGCGGGCGACCTCGGAAGATCAGGCTGAGTGTGCCTGCCATCACCAGCATCACGGCCACCAGCAGCAGCTCGATCGAGTGCGTGATCTTCCCAGTCAGGTCCGCGACGATCACCGGCTCGCCCGTCAGGAGATAGGACCCGCCGTGCTGCAGCCGCCACTGCTTCATCGCCACCACCTGACGGATCAACGCGATCGTGCGCGTCCGCGCGCGTTCGGAGGACCCGGCCTTCAAACGCACAGACACCAACGCCGATTCGCGGCTCGGGAACAGGTATGCGAAGCGTTGCTTGGGCGTGCCCGCCGGCTTGCTCGAGTCGAACACCAGCGTTGAGACGAAGCTGGGATCGTCCAGGCTCGGCCGTGCGCTGAGGCCATACTGGAGCGCCAGCGTCGCAAGGCCCTCCTTGAATCGCGCCAGCGTGATCGAGCTCGCCTGCTGGCCGAGCTTCCGCGCTTTCCCAGCGCCTTCTCCACGCGCGAGCGCGGCCTTCCTCACCACCTGCTCAGCCTGCCTGGCCTGGGCTTCGGCCTGCTTGGTCTGGATGGCGAGCTGTTCGTCGATTTGTTCGGCAGACTCGTTGATAAACGTCCCGGGCCCGAACACCACCTTCACCGTCCGCGCACGCGCCAGCTGCCCGCACGGCCCATTCGCGCCCCCCTCCTTCGCGAGTCCCTGCGGGGGCACGTTGCCCGACAGGCACCCCTCCAATCCCACCAGACGGTCGACATCCGAACTGAGCACGAGTTGCTGCAAATCCCCTTTCACCAGCACCTCGATCGGCTCTTCGCCGAAGTTCGCGTAAAAGCGCTGGGTATCCCTGTACTCGGGACTGGAGCTCGACACGAAGGTGCCGGTCGCCGCTGTCGGGCGCAAGCGCAGCGCGAAGGCAGCGCCCCCCAAGCCAAGCACGGCCGCGAGCATCACGACCAGCAGCGGCCTACGAGTGGCGCCACCCGCCAGGGCGGCTAGCAGCCGGGCAGAGCTCACTCCATGCCGAGCGGGCCCTGCGCTTCGCCCGAGAGGAACTGGCGGACGAACGGGTTCTCGCTCGCGAACAGCTCAGCCGCCGGCCCCGACTCGACGACGCGGCCCTTCCACAGGACCGAGATGTGTTCGCCGACGCGGCGCGCGCTCATGATGTCGTGAGTGATCACCACATATGCCCCGCCGTTCTCCGCGTGGACTTCCTTGATGAGCTCACACAGCAGCGCGGTGCGAACTGGGTCAAGGCCCGAGTCGGGCTCGTCGAACAGCACGATCTCGGGGTCGAGCACAAGCGAGCGCGCGAACCCGGCCCGCTTACGCATCCCGCCGGACAGCTCGTTGGGCATCTTCGTGCCCTCGCCCCCCAAACCGACCTCGCGCATCCGGCGGTCGACGATCTCGGCGATCTCCTCTTCGCTCTTCTCGGTGTGCTGGCGCAGCGGGAAGGCGACGTTGTCATACAGGTTCATCGAACCGAACAGCGCGCCGTCCTGGAACAGCACGCCGAACTTCTTGCGCAGCTCGAACAGCTCGGCGTCGGGCAGGCTCGGAATCGACTGCCCGTGCACGATCACATCGCCCTCGTCGGGGTACAGCAGACCGACGATGTGCTTGATGCAGACCGACTTGCCGGTGCCCGAGGGGCCGATGATCATCGAAACCTGGCCCTCGGGAATCTCCATGTTCAGACCGCGCAGCACATGGTTGCGCCCGAACGACTTGTGCACGTCGATGAACTCGATCGCGGCCGGCACCTTCGAGGCGTGGGTCGTACCAGTGTGGTAGCTGAACTCCTCCGGATCGCTCTCGGGCGGTGGCTCGAAGGAGACCCCCGCGTTCGCCGTCTCGGCGACGGGCTCCTCGTTCGCGACGTCCTCAGCCGGTCGATCCTCACCCACGGTCAGCCCCCGATCGGAGCTCGCGCGCTTGAGCCCCAGAAGACCTGCGTGCCGAGCATCCCGATTATGTGCACGAGCACGATGTTCAGCACCATCGACTTGGCCGTCGCCCTACCCACGCCGACGGGCCCACCACTGGCGTTGTAGCCGTAGTAGCAGCCCACGAGCACGATCGCCGTGGCCATCACCATCGCCTTGATCAGGCTGTATAAGAAGTCCGGCGGAGCCTGGAACTGCCAGAAGATCAACAGGTAGCCGCCCGATGAGACCGCACCGACCTGCTGCACCACCGCGATGTAAGAGGCGAGGAAGGCCGCTCCGATCCCAGCCAGGTACATGAACGGCAGCACCAGCCAGGCGGCGAGCAGGCGCGTGGCGCACAGGAACGTCACCGAGTCGATCCCCATCACCTCGAGCGCGTCGATCTCATCGGAGATGCGCATCGCGCCGAGCTCGGCCACGATCCCCGTGCCGACCTTCGCAGCCATCATGTAGCCGAACGCGTATGGGGTGATCTCGCGCAGGTCACACCACGCGCTGAACACGCCTGAGTATGACGGTGCGCCCTGGGACTCGGTGAAGTACGCGCCCTCGATCCCACACTCCAGGCCGAGGATGAACATCAGCGCCCAGATGATCAGCGTCGAGGAGATGATCAGGATCCCCGACTGGCGCAGCGACTCGCCGAAGAAGCGGAACACGCGCAACCCCCACACATCGCGCACGACGTTGCCGGTGAAGCGACTGATCTCACCCGTGGCCGCCAGCCATTCACGCGGCATCGCCAGCAGCTCGTTCATTACTTGATCACCAGGATCTCAGGATGGGTGGCGAGCAGCGTCTGGGTAAAGACGTAGTCGAAGGCGAAGATCGCCAGGAACGTGACCACGACCGCCTGGTTGACCGCGCGGCCGACACCCTCGGCGCCGCCGGAGGCGGTCATGCCCTTGTAGCAGCACACGATCGCGATGATCGCCCCGAACAGCGTCGTCTTCAGCACCGACCCCCAAAGGTCGGTCGTCGAGGCGTTCGCGAACAGCGTCGCCCAGAACGGCCCCAACGGCTGACCCTTGACCATCTCGGCGAGCAGGCCGCCGAAGATCCCGAACAGCAGCGCGTAGATGTTGAACAAGCCGGTCACGATCATCAGCGCCAGGAAGCGCGGCACGACGAGGTTCTTGATCGGGTCGACGCCCAGCACCTGCAGGGCATCCAGCTCCTCGCGGATCTTGCGCGCGCCGAGATCCGCGGTGATCGCGGTTCCCGCCACCCCCGCGAGCACGATCGCGGTCACGTTCGGGCCGATCTCGCGGATCGCCGCGAGCACGAAGATCCCGCCGATACGGTCGAGCGCGCCGAATATCTCAAAGAAGTTAGCCGCCTGCAGGCCGGGGGCGGCGTAGCAGAGCGCCACGGTCGAGACGAGCAGCGGGAACCAGCACAGCCGCACCGCGAACAGGAACTGCGACACGAACTCGCCCCCGTATGGATAAGGGGGGCGCAGGGCGGACCAGATCGTCCGGCCGGTGAGGATCATCATGTCCCCGACTTCCTCGATCAGGTTCCTCGTCGGGAGGAATGCCCGCTCCGCTGCACTGCGAACCATCTCTGCTTCCCCTCCTCGGGTGATGACCGACGGCACGGCGCACTTTACGCCATGCGCCCCCAGCACGCCACCCACCGTCTGTGCGCGCGCCCTGTCCCGGCTCTGGCGGGATAGCCACCCCCGCTGGTATCGTGGCCCCACCGTGAGGGGGAGGCGAGTCTTTCCGATGTTGCTCCTCGGCGCCTTGAGCGTCGGCGGCGCCCTGCTCGCCGGCGGGTGCGGCCAAGCCCGTCAAGACACGCATGAACCGAAAGGCACCTTCACCGTCCAGATCGTCAAGGCTCGCTTCCCCGCCCGTCAGGCCGTCGCACGGCCGAGCAGCCTCGAGCTCTTGGTGCGCAACACCGGCAAACACACCGTGCCAAGCGTCGCGGTCACGATCGACTCCTTCTCCTACGTCGAAAACTACCCCGAACTGGCCGCCAGCAAGCGCCCGATCTGGGTCATCGAACAGGGTCCCGGAACGATTCCCAAGCGTCCCGTCGAAAGCGAGGCGATCAGCCCGCCCGGTGGTGGCCAGACGGCCTACGTCAACACCTGGGCGCTCGGCTCGCTCGCAGCCGGGCACACGCAGACATTTCTCTGGCGGGTCACTCCCGTCAAGCCGGGGCTCCACACGGTCAACTTCACGATCGCCGCCGGCCTAGCCGGCAGGGCCCGTGCCCAGCTGGCGGGCGGCGGCCCCGCGACGGGTCACTTCACCGTCGAGGTCGCCTCCAGGCCCCCAGCCACCCACGTGGATCCCAACACCGGCAAGGTCGCCTCGGGAGCCTTCCCGCTCACGCCGTAGCTCCCATCTGTAGCGCTGCTTGGCCCGCTGTCGAAAGATCCTCTCCCCGCTTTCGCCACGCGGAGATGTCTTTCGGGCACCTTCGCACTACGATTCCCTTCGGCCTTCGCGGCCGACCAGCCATCTCGGCTGCGTGCCCTGACCCGCCCGTTCGCTCTTCCCGAGGAGGAATCAACCCCGCCCATGCCACGGACCCGCCAGCAGAACGTCACCGCCGCCCAGTGGAACGCCAACGGAAGCGCACTCGGCTCGCCCGACCTCACCCTTCCCGGCAATCAGGTGTTCGCGTCGAACGTGTTCAGCCCGGTCGTCCAGCGCCACCGCCTGCCCAAGCACGTCTATCGGGCGCTGCAGAAGACACTCGCCCGCGGCGAGGCCCTGGACACCTCGCTGGCCGACGCCGTCGCGCAGGCGATGAAGGAGTGGGCGATGGAGAAGGGCGCCACCCACTACACCCACTGGTTCCAGCCGCTCACCGGCTCCACCGCCGAGAAGCACGACTCCTTTTACGGTCCCGCCGGTGACGGCACCGCCCTCGCCGAGTTCTCCGGCAAGGAGCTCATCCAGGGCGAGCCCGACGCCTCCTCATTCCCCACCGGCGGCATCCGCGCCACCTTCGAGGCGCGCGGCTACACCGCCTGGGACCCGACCTCACCGGCGTTCATCCTCGAGAACCCCAACGGGGCGCTGCTGTGCATCCCCACCGCCTTCACCTCGTGGACCGGCGAGGCCCTGGACCACAAGATCCCGCTGCTGCGCTCGATGGACGCGCTCTCGGGCGCAGCCGTGCGCGCGCTCGAGTTGCTCGACGTGCAGGACGCCGCCCGGGTCTTCACCACGATCGGCTGCGAGCAGGAGTACTTCCTGATCGACGAGCAGTACTACTTCGAGCGCCCCGACCTTCTGACCACGGGGCGCACGCTCTACGGCGCCCAGCCCCCCAAGGGCCACGAGCTCGACGACCATTACTTCGGCTCGATCCCCGAGCGCATCCTGGCCTACATGCTCGAGGTCGAGCTGGAGCTGGCAAAGCTCGGTGTGCCGATCAAGACGCGCCACAACGAGGTTGCGCCCAACCAGTACGAGGTCGCCCCGATCTTCGAGAACTCCAACGTCGGCGCCGACCACCAGATGATCACGATGCAGATCCTGCAGAACACTGCGCGTCGCTACGGGCTCCTCTGCCTTCTGCACGAGAAGCCCTTCGCCGGTGTCAACGGCTCGGGCAAGCACAACAACTGGTCGATGGGCACCGATACCGGGCTGAACCTGCTCGAGCCCGGTGACACGCCCGCCGAGAACCTCCAGTTTCTATTCTTCTGCGCCGCCGTCATCCAGGCCGTCAACAAGCATCAGGCGCTGCTGCGCGCCTCGATCGCAAGCGCCGGGCAGGATCACCGCCTGGGGGCCAACGAGGCGCCCCCGGCGATCATCTCGATCTTCCTGGGCGCCGAGCTCGAGAAGGTCTTCACGGCGATCGAGGCCGGCAAGGTGCAGCCCTCCAAACCCGGCTCGTTCCTCGGCCTGGGCACGCCAGTGCTGCCGCCGCTGCCCCTGCACGGCGGCGACCGCAACCGCACCAGCCCCTTCGCCTTCACCGGCAACAAGTTCGAGTTCCGCGCGCTTGGCTCGAGCTCCTCGCCGGCCTTCCCCAACACCGTGCTCAATACGATCGTCGCCGAATCGGTGGACGAGCTGGCCGACAAGCTGAAAGACGCCCTCAAAGGCTCCGCAGCGACTCTCGAGAAGGCCGTCACGAAGGTTGTCAAAGACGCCTGGACAGCGAACAAGCAGGTCGTCTTTGACGGCGACGGCTACTCCGAGGCCTGGCACAAGGAGGCCGAGAAGCGAGGCCTTGCCAACCTGCGCACCACACCCGATGCGCTGCCATGGCTCGTCAACAAGCAGACCATCGCCGCATTCAAGAAATACAAGGTTCTCTCCAAGCGCGAGCTCGACGCGCGCTATGAGGTGTTCACCGAGCAGTACGCCGTCACGATCAACATCGAGTCCGAGACCGCCGCGGCGATCGCCCGGACGATGCTGCTGCCCGCCGCCGTGCGATACCTCAATGAGCTCAGGGCCACTGGCCTAGAGGAGCTCATTGCGGAGGTCGAGCCGCTGATCAAGGAGCTGCATTTCGCGCTGATCAAGCTCGAGGATGCAAACCTCAAGGACAACCAGCCCGACTCCTCCCCGCAGAAGTGGGCTGTCTACATGCGCGACACCGTAATTCCTGCCATGGACGATGTGCGCGACGTCGCCGACCGCTTGGAGAAGCTCGTGGCCGACGATCTCTGGCCGCTGCCGAAGTACTCGGAGATGCTCTTCATCAAGTAACCGATGGCCGCAGGCGCTTCGCCTGGCTGCGTCCTCGGTCGCTCGCGTGCCAAGCACGCCACGCGGGTGGGTGGGTATCTGAACCTTGCCATGCTCGACCTGCAACCGTCGGTCGGGCGTGGCCCTAGCTAGCATGGCTGGATGGCTCGCGACTACATAAATGCGATCAACAGCCGCGTCGTCGTCTACGACGGCGGCATGGGCGCGACGCTCGAGCAGTTCGAGCTGACCAGCGAGGACTACGGCGGCCTGCAGGGCAAGTGCCACGAGGCGCTCGTGCTCAACCGGCCCGACGTAATCGAGGGCGTGCACAGCTCGATGCTCGACGCCGGCGCGGAGGTGGTCGAGACCGACACCTTCCAGGCCTCGCGAATCAAGCTCGAAGAGTGGGGATTGGCCGACTACACGGTCGAGATCAACACTAAAGCCGCGGAGATCGCGCGCAGGGCGGCGGGCGAGAATCGCTTCGTCGCGGGCTCGATCGGGCCCACCGGATACCTGCCCGCCTCCGAGGAGGCCTCGCTCGGGCAGATCCGCTTCAGAGAGCTGGTCGAGGTGTTCGCCGAGCAGGCAGCGGGCCTGATCGACGGTGGCGCGGATCTGATCATCATCGAGACCGCCCAGGACATCCTCGAGGTCAAGGCCGCCGTGTTCGGCGCGCGAGAGGCGTTCAAGAGTACGGGCCGCACGCTGCCGATCCACACCTCGGTGTCGCTGCTGCCCAACGGGGGCAAGATGCTGCTGGGAACCGACATCTCCGCGGTGCTCACGACGCTGGAGGCTCTGAAGGTCGACGTGATCGGGCTGAACTGCTCGACCGGCCCGGAGGACATGCGCGACGCGATCCGCTTCCTCGGCGAGTATTGCCCCGTCCCGGTGGCGTGCATCCCCAATGCCGGCCTGCCGCTCCAGGGACCCGACGGCGAGACGATCTTCCCCGAGCAGCCGGTACCGCTCGCGGAGGCGCTGAAGGAGTTCGTCGAGCGCTACGGCGTCGGGATCGTCGGCGGCTGCTGCGGTACCACTCCTGAGCACATCGCCGCAATCTCAGAGCGGATTAATGGCAGCCCACCCACCCCACGTTCAGTGGCCCCACGCCCCGCCCCCCGAGCGCCGCATCTGTCTTCGATGATCGCCGCCACACCGCTCGTGCAGGAGCCGCGTCCGACGATGGTCGGCGAGCGCGTCAACTCNNAACTCGCAGGGCTCGCGCAAGGCAAAGGAGCTACTGCTGGCCGACGACTACGACGGCCTCGTCCAGATCGCCGAGGACCAGGTGACAGGCGGAGCGCATGTGCTCGACCTGTGCGTGGCCCTGACCGAGCGTTCTGACGAGGACGAACAGATGCGGCTGGTGGCCAAGAAGGTCTCGCTCACCCAGCCCGCACCGATCCAGATCGACTCGACCGAGCCCGAGGTGATCGCGACCGCCCTCGATCAGATCCCCGGACGCGCGATCGTCAACTCCGTCAACCTCGAGGCCGGCCGTGACAAGCTCGACCGTGTCGTGCCGCTGGCGCTCGCGCACGGCGCGGCGCTGATCGCACTGACGATCGACGAGGTCGGGATGGCGAAGACGGCGCAGCGCAAGGTCGAGGTAGCCCAGCGCATCCGCGATCTCTGCTGTGAGGAGCACGGCCTCGACCCCGAGCTGCTGATCTTCGACGCGCTCACCTTCACGCTCACCACCGGAGATGAGGAGTGGCGTCCCTCCGCAGTGGAGACGATCGAGGGCATCCGCCGGATCAAGGCGGAGATCCCGGGCGTGAAGACCTCGCTCGGTGTGTCGAACGTGTCCTTCGGAGTCTCTCCCGGCGCGCGCGCCGTGCTCAACTCGGTTTTCCTGCATCACTGCGTGGACGCGGGCCTTGACCTGGCGATGGTCAACCCGAACCACATCAGCCCCTATTCGGAGATCACCGCGGAGGAGCGCGAGCTGGCGGACGACCTCGTGTTCAACCGCCGCGAGGACGCGCTGGAGCGGTTCATCGCCCACTTCGAGTCAAAAGGCGAGGAGGACGTCGCCCAGGGGGCCGCGGACCCGACCGAGGGGATGGAGCCGGAGGAGGCGCTTCACTTCCACATCCTGCGCCGTCGCAAGGAGGGCGTCGAGGATTGGGTCGACCGCAGCGTCGAGAAGATCGGCGCGGTGCCGACGCTGAACGAGGTGCTGCTGCCGGCGATGAAGGAGGTCGGCGACAAGTTCGGCGCCGGCGAACTGATCCTGCCGTTCGTGCTCCAGTCCGCCGAAGTGATGAAGCGCGCGGTCGCGCAGCTCGAGAAATACCTCGACAAGATCGAGGGCTACACGAAGGGCACGGTCGTTCTGGCGACCGTCTTCGGCGACGTGCACGACATCGGCAAGTCGCTCGTCAACACGATCCTGACGAACAACGGCTACACGGTGATCGACCTCGGCAAGCAGGTTCCGATCCAGACGATCCTCGACGCCGCCCAAGAGCACGAGGCGACGGCGATCGGCCTGTCCGCCCTGCTGGTTTCGACGTCCAAGCAGATGCCGGCGTGCATCCAGGAGCTGCACGCCAAGGGGCTCGACTACCCCGTGCTGATCGGCGGCGCGGCGATCAACCGCGCGTTCAGCTACCGCGCGCTGTATCCCGGGGGCAAAGACTCCGAGGAGCAGTATGAGCCTGGCGTCTTCTATTGCAAGGACGCATTCGAGGGCTTGGCGGTGATGGACCAGCTGATCGATCAGGACGCTCGCTCCTCGCTCGTGGAGAAGCTGCGAACGGGAGCAACGGAGTTCCGCGCGAAGGGCGACGCGCCCGTCGAGGAGGTCAACCTCGCCGATGACTCCGTCCGCTCGCCGGCGCGCACGGACGTGCCAGTGCCCGCGCCGCCGTTCTGGGGCGTGCAGGAGATCGACGTGGACCTGGATGAGGTCTACAGCCATCTCGACACGCACGTGCTGTTCAAGCTGCACTGGGGCGGACGCGGCGTCAAAGGCGAGGCCTGGAAGACGCTCCTGCGCGATGACTTCCGCCCGCGCCTGGAGCGGATGTGGAGCGAGCAGACCTACCTGCATCCGCGCGCCCTGCTCGGCTTCTTCCCGTGCTACTCAGAAGGCAACGACATCGTCGTGCTCGACCCTGAGGATCGCAAGAGCGAGCTGACGCGTTTTGTCTGCCCGCGCCAGCCCAAGGGCGACCGCATCTGCTTAGCGGATTTCTATCGCCCTAAGGACAGCGGCGAATTGGACGTGATCGCGGTTCAAGCGGTCACAGTCGGCACTGAGGTCACCGAGCTGATGGCAAAGCTCGAGGACGAAGGAGAGTACGCCGAGCAGCTGTTCGTCCACGGCCTCGGCGTGCAGACCGCCGAGGGTCTCGCCGAGTGGCTGCACTACGAGGCTCGCGGGATGCTCGGCATCCCGGTGACTCAGGGCCGGCGCTACTCCTGGGGCTATCCCGCGGTGCCCGAGCAGTCAGAGCACCTGAAGGTGGAGAAGCTGCTCGACCTGGGGCAGATCGGCATGACGATCACCGACGGCTATGCGCCCGACCCCGAGCAGTCAACACTCGCGCTGATCGCCCACCACCCCCAGGCGATCTACTTCGGCACGCGTCAGGGCCGGCTGCTCGCAGACGGCTCGCCTGATGACCTGATCAAGGGCTCTCCCCGCGACCCGTCGCTGTTCGGCGACCTCGACGACGAGGATCCGCCCGACGGGGCAGTAGAAGCCGAGGACGAGCCCGCCCTGGCCTCCTAAGAGGGTGGGGCTAGCCCTCTACGCGTGAGGGTGCGCTCCTGGCGCCGCCGAAGCGCGTGCTTCGGCCGGCAGCGGGCTGAGCTTGACCGGCGCCCCAGACATCGTCCGCAAGCGCACGTCCTTCCAGGAGAGCCCCTCGGTGACCAGCGCGGGCATACCCATCAACACCGCCGTAGCGACCTCGACCACCTGCAGGACGATGCCATAGGCGAGCGCGTCGGGGGTGGAGACGTGATAGGCCCCAGCGAGCACCGCCACACACGCCGCCTGGAAGACGCCGACGTTGGCCGGGGTGGCCGGCAGGACCGCGGTGACGTTCACGGCGAACAGGATCGCCGCGGCGCCCGCCACCCCAACGTGGCTGTTGAGACCGAGCGCCATCAACAACAGCCAGCACGCCATCCACTGCAGACCCCAGGCCCCGAGCTGCACGATCGTCGCGACAGCCGCCTGGCGGGGGTGGCGGAACACGAGCAACCCTTCGCGAACGCGCACCAGGGAGAGACGTAGCGCGGCCATCAAAACCCGCAGGCGCAGCGAACTCGAGACCACCGCGCGCGGCAAGAGCACGGGCGCGAGCAACACGACGACGAGCGCGCCGAGCGGCGCCAGCGCCGCGGCGATCAGCGCGCCGTGATGACCGTTGAACAGATCGACGCTCGAGAACATCACAACCCCGAGGATGCCCAGCGCGAGCAGATTCAGCAGCGTTTGGGAGACCATCGTGCCGAGCACCACCGGCAGCGTCTCCCGGGCCCGGCCGAGGCGGCGCGCGACGATCAACGCCCGCGAGGGCTCGCCCAGGCGCGCGGGGAGCGTCGCTGACATCAGCACCCCGATGAATGTGCCCTGCATCGCGTCGCGACGTTTGGCCTTGCGCCAGGTCGGGGCCGCCGAGAGGATCGCATGCCAGGCGATCGCCCGGGCGAACATCGAGGCGCACATCAGCGCCAGGCCCGCGGCGAGCAGGCCGGGGCTGGAAGCGAGCAGGCTCGCGGCCACGCGACCCACCCCAATCTGCACGAGTGCGAGCAGCGCGAGCGCGAGGCCACCGATACAGGACGCAACCAGCGCGGCCCGGCGAAGCGCGCGCTGGGCCAACCTTGAGCGCTCGCGCCGGCCGCTCTCCGACCGGTCCGATGCCACCGGCTTGGAGGTGGCGGTCTCAAGGCTTGGCAGGCGCTGGGCGGGAATCCGCGGCAGCAGATCGGCGGGAACCAAGCCGAAGCGCACCCCGACACGCCCGGCGCGTGTCGCGGGCCGCCCCACCGCAAGTGCCTGCTCGTAGCAGTCGAGCACCTCGGCGGCGACGTGCGGCCAGGAGAAGCGCTCGGCGCGCAGGCGCGCGGAGGCGACCATCCGTCCGCGGGCAGCTGGGTCCAAGGCGAGCGCACGCAGCGCCTCGGCCAGCGCGAGCGCGTCGCCGGGAGGCGTGAGCACCCCGTCGATCCCATCGCGCACGACGTCGCGGTAGCCCGGGATATCGGAGGCGACCACCGGCGTGGCAGCAGCGAGCGCCTCGGTGAGAACCATGCCGAAGCTCTCGCCGTGCAGCGATGGCGCGCACAGCACCTCGGCCCGGGCGAGCTCGGCCAGCTTGCGGGACTCTGAGACCTTGCCGAGCGCATGCACGCCGCGGTCGTCGAGCATCATGTGCGCGACCTCGTCCTGGGAAGCTCCGACGAGCGTGAGCGTCGCGGAGACCTGCTCGCGCAGCGCCTCGAACGCACGCAGCAAAACCGGCAGGCCCTTGCGTTCGACGGCCTGGCCGATGAACAGGATCCGCAGCGGACCATCAGGCTCGTCCTGCGAGCCGGACTGCCCAGCTCCTCCGAGATGAACGCCGTTGGGCACGATCCGATAGCGCCCACCGTAGAAGCGCCGCGCAGTCCAGGCGGCGGCCCCGGAGACAGCGATACGGACGTGTAGATGATTCATCCGCCGCCTGGCGCCGAGCAGGTTCGCGATCCCGTTCGTCAGTGCATTCTCCGAATAGGTGTGGAACGTGCCGACGAGCGGCAGCTCCGGCGCGGTGGAGCAGAGCGCATCCCAGCCGAGTAGCGGCACGACCGGCTCGTGGATGTGCAGCACGTCATAGGAACCGTCGCGCAGCTCGCGGCGCATTGCCCGCACCCCGGGAGGGACGGGCACGAGGTTCGAGACGGCGCCATTGGCGGGGAAGCCGGCCGTACGTCCGAGCGCGACGAACCGCTCGGGCGGGTCAAGGCGCTGGGGACGCGCGCCCCGGTGCAGTCGCCGCGAGAGCGCGTCATCGGGATCGAACGGCGCGAGGATACGGGCGTCGTGGCCGAGCGCGGTCAGCTCAGCGGCGAGCGCCTCGATATGACGCGTTACACCACCGGGGTACGTCCACGAATACGGCGACAGCAGCGCGATCCGCACAACTCAACTGTAGCCTCTGGGACAGATGAGCACGCGGCACTTCGTGAAGTACACGTTCCTGAAGATGGACCCCGCCTGGCGCCGACTCGGGGACGAGCAGCGCGAGCAGGACAAGCGCGAGTTCAACGCCGCGTGCGAGGACTTTGCCGACGGCCACATGCTTCAGGCTTTCTCGCTGGTCGGCACGCGCGGTGACGCCGAGCTGCTGCTGATCTCAGAGGCGAAGAATCTCGACCGTATCCACGAGCTCCACGTCGTGCTGGGACAAAGCGGACTGATGAAGTGGGCGGAGATCCCTCACTCCTTCCTCGGGATGCGCAAGAGCTCGGAGTACTCCGAAGATGAGCGCATGACCCCACGGGGCTTTCGCGGGAAGTACGTGTTCGTCTATCCGTTCGTCAAGTCGCGCGCGTGGTATGCACTGCCCGCGGAGGAGCGCTGGCGGATCATGCAGGGACACATCGAGGTCGGGCGTGAATACCCGGGGGTGGACAACCACACGACGTACTCGTTCGGGCTGGACGACCAGGAGTTCGTGGTGGCATTCGACACCGACGACGTAGGTACGTTCCTCGATCTGGTCCAGCGCCTGCGCACGACCGAGGCCTCTGCGTACACCGTGCGCGACACGCCCAGCTTCACGTGCCTGGCGATGTCCGTGGGCCGCGCGCTGAACGCGCTCGACGGCGAGCCGGTCTCCTTCGAGGCAGCTTCCGCTGTCTAATCGCGGCCTGGCCCAGCTACGCCGGAGCGACCCGGTCATGGCGGAGCTGATCGCCGCGGTGGGAAAGCTGCCAAGCGTCAGCGACGGCCGCCCTGACAAGGAGGACCACTACGGCGCGCTGGTGCGCACGATCGCTTCTCAGCAGCTGTCGGTGCTCGCCGCCCGCGCGATCTACGGACGCCTGACGGCGCGCTTTCACGATCGGCCGCCGACGCCGCAGGAGATCCTCGACGACGAGCCTGAAGAGCTGCGCGCCGCCGCCGGGCTCTCACGGGCGAAGGTGAGCTACCTGAGGTCACTGGCTGAGCACACGCTCTCCGGCGAACTGGAGCTGGAGCGACTGAACGAGCTCGATGACGAAAAGGTGATCGCGGAGCTCACGGCCGTCAAGGGCCTCGGCTTGTGGAGCGCGCAGATGTTCCTGATGTTCCACTTGGAGCGCCCCGACGTGTTGCCCGTCGGCGACCTCGGCATCCGCCGCGCGATCGAACGCGCCTACGGGCTGGACTCACTACCTGACCCGATCGCGATGGAGAAGATCGCCGAGCCGTGGCGACCCCACCGCACGCTGGCGTGCCGCTACCTGTGGCGCTCGCTGGCAAACGAGCCGACGTAAGGCGCCACCGGCACGGCCGGCCGGATACGACATCCGTCGATAACTGCCCCCAAAGGCGCAGCATCTCGCCGCAACAGACGAGGTCCTTGCCCATGGTCCACCGGCGCCATGCCCGTCCACGCGCAAAGACGGCACCGGATCGATGAAGACGCGCCCCGGCCCGACGAAAAGCGCCGGACAGGGCGCCCGCTCGCACGCGAAGAAGCACCACAAGAAGCACAACAATCACTCAAAGCACCACAAGCGCCGGCGTAAGCGCCACAAGCACATCCACCCCAAGCCGCATGGCACGCTTCCAGTCGCGCTGCCGAGCGCCCCAGCCTCGCCACCCGCCCCCTCTCCAGCCCCGGTCCCATCCCTCGGGGCGCCGCTCTCCCTCGCCCATGCGCACCGCCTGTTGTGGCGCGCGGGCTTCGGACCCACCCCCGGTCAGGCCGAGGCGTTGACCGGACAGCCGCTGAGTCAGGTCGTCTACGGCCTCACCCGCCCCTCCGGGCAGGCGACGCTCAGTGGACCGAACCCGACCGACGAAAACGGCAACCCACTCGCCCCCTACGACGCCTGGGGGCAGGACCACTGCTGGTGGCTCGACCGCATGGTCCGCTCCGACCAGCAGCTCGTCGAGCGGATGACCTTCATCTGGCACGACTGGTTCGCCAACTCCAATGAGAAGGTCTCCAGCCAGCAGCTGATGCTCGACCAGAACAACCTGTTTCGCTCGATGGCGCTCGGCAGCTTCCACGACCTGTTCGCAGCCGTCACCAGCAACCCCGCGATGCTCGTCTTCCTCGACGGGATCTACAACGAAAAGGAAAACCCAAACGAGAACTACGCACGCGAGATGATGGAGCTGTTCNNGAGGACGACGTGCGCGAAATGGCCCGCGCACTCACCGGTTGGACCGCCGAATGGTCATCCGAGCTCGGCCAGCACAACTTCCACTTCGACTCCGAACGCCACGATGGAGAAGAAAAGACGGTGTTCGGGCAGAAGGGCAACTGGAACTACGAAGACGCTGTGCGCCTGTGCGTCACCCACCCGCTGCACGCCTCGTTCTTCGTAACGAAGCTGTGGGGCTACTTCATCCC
>PLBZ01000054.1 GCA_003134675.1 Solirubrobacterales bacterium | reverse complement strand
TGCCGGCGATCACCACGACGTCGTCCGCCTCGGCCAGCGCGATTGCCCGCTCGATCGCCATGCGACGATCGAGCTCGATCTGCAGCGCTGGCCGATCTCCGATCGTCGCCACGATCTCGGCGACGATCGCCTCGGGCGCCTCCGAACGGGGGTTATCGGACGTGACGATCGTGACGTCCGCCAGCCGCGCCGCAATCTCCCCCATCAGCGGGCGCTTNNACGTTCTCGAGCGAGTCGGGCGTATGGGCGTAGTCGACGATCACGGCGAACTCCTGGCCCGCTTGCACCGGCTCGAATCGCCCGGGGACGCGCACTCCCCGCTCCAGCGCGGCGATCAGCGTGTCGATGTTCCCCCTAAGCGCGTGCACACTCGCCAGCGCACCTAGGGCATTGGCAACGTTGAAGCGCCCTCCCATCGGCAGCATGACCTCGCGCCGGCCCGCGGGCGTGCGCAACACGAAGCGGCACCCCTCGACATCACAGCGCAGATCCGTGGCGCTGTAGTCGGCATCGTCCTCGACCGCGAACGTGACCGCCTCATCGATCTCCTGCGCGAGCCGCCGCCCATAGGGGTCGGCGACGTTTACCACGCTCAGATTGGGGGCTGACGCGAACAGCCTGCGCTTGGCCTGGAAGTAGTCCTCCATCGTCTCGTGAAAGTCCAGGTGGTCCTGCGTCAGGTTCGTAAAGATCGCGGCGACGAAGCGGATACCCTCGGCGCGACCCAGCTCCAGCGCGTGCGAGGAGACCTCCATCGCACAGGCCCGATCGCCACCGTCGAGCATCGCACGGAAGTCCCGCTGCAGGTCGATTGCCTCGGGAGTGGTCCTGCTCACCGGCCGCTCCACCCCGCCGATCACCGACTTGACGGTCCCCAACAGTCCGCATCCGCGGCCGCCTCCGGAGCCGTCGTCGCTCGCCTCCAGCAGAGCCTTCAGCAGGAACGCCGTCGTCGTCTTCCCGTTTGTCCCCGTCACGCCCACAACCTCCAGCTGCGCACTCGGATCTCCGTAGAAGCGGACCGCAGCCGGACCCATCACTGCGCGGACGGAGGGAACCACCACCTCGGGCACGCCAAGGCTGAGCGGTCGCTCGACGACTAGCGCCGCCGCGCCGCGCTCCACAGCCTGCACGGCAAAATTGTGCCCGTCACGCTGAAAGCCCTTGACGCAGAAGAACAGGCCGCCTGGCCGCACCTCGCCACTGTCGTAGGCGAGGCCTGTGATCTCGACGGCTGTGCCCTGGCCGGCGTCGCCGGCGGCGATCAACTCGTCGAGCCTCATGGGCTGATGCTATCCAGGCGGNNCCCGATTGCGGTTCGTCGACGATCACCGCGCACAGCAGCTTCGGGTCCGCCGCCGGGGCGAAGCCGACGAACGAGGCTACGAAGGCACTCTTGGAGTATTCCCCGGTTTCTTTATCGATCTTGCTGGCCGTGCCGGTCTTGCCCGCCAGGTGATAGCCGGGGATCGAGACCTCGCTGGCGGTGCCTCCCGGCGCGAGCACGCCTTCCAGCATCTTGCGCACCTCGGCGGCGGTCGTTTCCGAGATCACGCGATGACCCGCCGGCTCGGCCTGCGGAGCACCGTCCACGGCGCCGACGATGTGCGGCGCGCGCAGGATGCCCCCGTTGGCGATCGCCGAATAGGCGCTCGCCATCTGCATCGGCGTCACCAGCTCTCCCTGCCCGATCGGCAGGTTGCCCATCGAGGAGCCCGAATATTCGCTCAGCGGCAGCGTCCGCCCCATTTCCTCACTCGGCAGGTCAACCCCGGTCCGTGCCCCAAAGCCGAAGCGATGCACCCATTCGTTGAAACTGTCCGGACCCTCCAGCGCGCCGATCTTGATCGCGCCAACGTTGCTCGACTGCGCCAGGATCTGCGCGGTCGTGAGCGTCTCTTCGGCATGTTCGGTGTCGTCGTGGATCGTGCGGTCGGCGACTTTGATCTGGTTGGGAATGCTGAACGGCGTGCTCGGCGTGATCAATCCCCGCTGCAGCGCGCCGGAGACGGTGAAGGCCTTGAACGTCGAGCCCGGTTCGTAGTCGAATCCCACCGCCCGGTCAGCGAGCGCCCCGGCGGGGGCGGCGCCTGGATCGTTGGCATTGACCTGAGGCCAGTTAGCGAGCGCCAGGATCGCGCCGCTGCGGGGGTCGATCACGATCGCCGTGGCGTCTTTCGGGGCGAACACTTTCCCGACGGCACCGAGCACGTTTTCCGTGCGTCGCTGGATGTTCGCATCGAGCGTCAGCGACAGCGAGGCACCGGAGGACTCGGGGTGCACATCGGTGATCGACACGGGCTGCCCGATCGCGTCACTGACGACGCGCCGCTTACCTTCATGACCATGTAGGAGGGCGTTACGCGAGTACTCGAGCCCCATCAGCCCATTCCCTTCGGTGCCCACGATGCCCAGCACCTGCGCCGCCAGCGTGCCGCGCGGGTAGACGCGACGCATGACCGGCGCGCCAGCGATGCCGGGGATCTTCAGGGCCTGGACGGCTTGCGCCTGCTTGGCCGGGAGCGCGCGGGCCAGATAGACGAAGCCGCTGTGCTCGGAGAGCCTTTGCAGCACCGTTGCCTGCGACTGGCCCAACAGCGGGGCGAGCCGCTGCGCTGACCCCAAGGGATCCTTGACCAGATACGGCGTCGCGGAGATGTCCTGCGCGGGCTCGGACACGGCCAGATCGATGCCGTTGCGATCGGTGATCGTGCCGCGCTGGGCGGGGACGGTTTCATAGGTCAGCTGTTGGGTGCGCGCGGCCTTGCGCAGCGTCCCTGAGTGCAACGTGCCGAGGTACATCGTGCGCCCGGCCGCGAGCACCAGCAGCAGGAAGAAGAACCCGAAGATCAGTCCTATCCGGCGCTGGACGATGGCCACCCGCTAGCCCCCGGGGGTGGTGCCGCCACCGGTCGAGGCCGAGCCGCTCGCGCCGGGGGCTTCACCAGCCCCGCCCGAAGGGCCGCTGTTAGGTGAGGCCGTTTCGCTCGGATGCGTTTCAGATGTGGAACCGGCGCCGCCCGGCGGCGAGGGTTCCTGAGTCGTGGCGCTCCTGGTTTCAGAAGTGCCACCAGCAGCGGGAGTGCTCGTTGCAGTAGCGGAGGTTTCCGTGCTTGCGACGGATGACGTCGCTGCGGCCGTTTCCGTGCCGGACGAGCTTTCGCCAGGCGCGGTCGTGGCGGATGGCGTCGCCGTCGTGGATGTCGCCGTGGCGACGGCGGCCGCCGTGGAGACCGAGGTGCTCAACGCCGCCGCACCGCGGCTCGCGTCGATCGACGGCCGAGCGGCGAGAAAGTGCAGGGCCCCCGAGGGGATCAGTTCCATGCCCATGTGCTGAGCCTGGGTTTCGATCCGTTCGCCCGCGGCCAATTCGGAGTTTTCGGCGCTCAGCGTGGCGTTCTCGCGCTGCAGCAGTGCTTCACGCGCGAGCGAGCGACCGATGCCCGCATTGAGCTTCAGCAGCCCCAGTTGCATCGTCACGATCCCAATCAACGCAAACGCGATCACCCCGATCCAGATGCGTCCGGAGATCAGGCGGTCCAGCAGCCGGTGCGAAGCCACAGTCTCCGCGAGCCCCACGGGATGTGCCGAACCCGCCCACCCGCGCGCCGGGCGGGCGGGACCGGAGACGCGCCGGGGTCTGCGCGGAGCGGCCGCCGGGCGGCGGGGGCCGACTGTGCGCCGAGGATGGATTGCCGGGGCCGCGGCGCTGGCGGCGGGCGGTGTCATGCCGCACTCCCTGCGTCCATTCTCAGCTTCCTGGCCGCGCGCAGCCTGGCCGAGGTCGAGCGTGGGTTCTGTGCGACCTCGCCCGCGGAGGGCATGATCGCGCGACGCGCCAGCAGCGCTGCCTCGGCCTCGCGCCCGCACCCGCATACCGGCATCTCGGGCGGGCAGATGCAGCCGCGCGCGCGCTCGCCCAAGAAGCGCTTCACGCGCCGATCCTCGAGTGAGTGAAAAGAGATTCCGGCCAGCACGCCACCCTCGCGCAGCAGTCCCCAGGCGAGCGGCAGCGCACGATCGAGCTGTCCGAGCTCGTCGTTCACGGCGATCCGCAGCGCCTGGAAGGAACGCTTGGCGGGATGACCGCCGGCGAAACGAGCGGGAGCGGGAATCGCGGAGTTGATCGTGTCCACCAGCTCCACCGTCGTCTCGATCGGCGCCTCTTCACGCCGACGCACGATCATGCGAGCGATCGCCCCCGCGTGGCGCTCCTCGCCGAAGTCGCGCAGCGCGCGGGCCAGACGGCGCTCGTCCCAGCCGGCGATGATCTCGCGGGCGCTCAGCTCCTGCTCGGGGTCCATCCGCATATCCAGGGGCGCCTCATATGAGTAGGAGAAGCCGCGCTCGCGCGTGTCCACCTGCATCGAAGACATGCCCAGATCGAAGTAGGCGATATCGGCTTTCAGCCGCTCCTCCGCGAGCAACTCGAGCGCCTCGGCGTAGCTCGCGCGGATGAAGCGCACCGAGCAGGCGACCTCGCCGGCAAGTTCCTCGAAGCGCTCCTCGGCGAGCGGATCGCGGTCGATCCCGATCAGCGTGCCCTCGGACCCGAGCCGCCCGGCGATCAGCTCGGCGTGCCCGCCGCCGCCGAACGTGCAGTCGATCGCGGTCTGGCCCGGGCGGGGATCGAGCAGGTCGATCAACTCCCCGGCGAGGACGGGGATGTGCGTTTTTCGCATATCAAGCAGGATGGTCGACACGCGCGGTTATCTCCGCGACGCCGCTCAGCAGCGTCGGTCGGTGGTCATTCCAGCCGGCCTTGTTCCACAGCTCCAGGCGGTCGCCGACGCCGACGACGACGACCTCCTTCTGCAGGCCTGCGTGCTCGCCGAGGAAGCCCGGAATCATGATCCGCCCGGCCGCGTCGAGGTCGGCGTCCTGCGATGAGCCGTAGAAGAAGCGCTCGAGCTCGGTCAGCCGCGGCGACAGCGGCGGCAGCTCCGCGAGCGCGCGCTGGGTGTAGCGCTCGTAGTCCTCCGGGCGCCAGATCCCGACGCAGGGCTTCAGGTCGACCGGCATCGCGATCACCACCCCCTCGGCCAAGCTCGCGCGGTAGCGGGCCGGCACCGTGAGCCGGTTCTTCGCGTCGAGCGTGTGGTCGAACGTGCCTCTGAAGGGGACCATGCGGGTTGGGGTGGCGATGGTGGGGGCTTCGATTAGTTACCGAGCCGAGGTGGAGGAGTGGGAGGAGCCCCTCCACCCCGGCTCGCTTCCGCGAACTTACCCCACTTTCCCCCACAACGCAACCCTAATTGCACATTTTTCCCCACTTACCCTGCATCGTCCCCTCCAAAACGCCGAAAATGCCCGCTCACAAGCTCTTTTCGGACCCTCGCCCACACGCCCGTCGGAAGGCTCTCGCGATGCAAGTCCCCATGCACGACAGTCGAAGTGCAATGCTCCTTGCAGATCTCCTCTCCCTCAGCTCGCCGAGGTACTTGCGCAAGCGAGCGCGCGGAGACTACGATCCGCCCCCATGCACGATCCTCGATCCCACCGCTTCGCCGCGGCGCTGCTCCTCGCTTCGGTCCTCGGCGCGTTCGCGGGCTGCGGCTCCTCCCCATCCTCACCCGGCACCGGCGCCGACCCCGCCGGCATGGTCCCAGCCTCTGCGCCGCTGTACGCCAGCGCGGTGGTGCGCCCCAGCGGTACTTTGAAGACCAACGCAACCGCCGCCGCACGGACGCTCACCCGCCAGCCCAACGTCTACAGCAGCCTCGTCGGGGTGCTCCAGATCCCCGGAAGCCCACCGCTTGACTACCACCGCGACATCGCACCCTGGCTGGGAGCCAACGCCGGGATCTTCCTCACCTCACTGGGCACCTCCAAGGAATCGGGGATCGGCCAGCTACAGCAGCTACTGCCGCAGATTCTCCAGGGAGGCGCGGGTGGGGGGGCCACCAATCCAGGCGCGTGGCCATTCGGCACGACGACAGGCGTCCAGGGCGCGATCGTGCTCGACACCAGCGACTCCGCCAAGGCTCGCTCGTTCCTGAACACCGAGGCCCACCATGCCGGCGCGCACGCGGCCAGCTACCGAGGTGTCGCCTACCAGGCAACCCCCGGCGGTGTCGCCCTCGGCATCGTCGATCGTTTCGCCGTGCTCGGCAGCGTCGCCGCCTTGCACAGCGTGATCGACACCGGACTGGGCGGATCCTCGCTCGCGCACGCCGCGAATTACTCCAAGCTCCTCTCGAGTGCCCCATCCGGCGTCCTCGCTCACGTCTATGCGAATCCCGTCGCTTCCGCGTCGCGCGGCGCGCCGAGCACGAGCAGCCTGCTCGGGCTGCTCAGCGGCACCCATCCGCTGGACGTCTCGCTCATACCCTCCACCAGCTCGATCGCGCTCGACATCGACACCCTCGCCTCCGGCGCGGGGCCCGGCAGAGGTGGGCTCCTGGCATCCGGCTCAGAAGGCGCACAGGCGCTCAGCGAACTGCCGGGAGAATCCTGGCTCGCCGCCGGCCTTGGCAACGTCGGTGTCACATTCGCAGGCGACGTGCAGGCACTCCACGGCCTCGCCTCACTCGCCACCTCAAGCGCCGCGGGCGCCTCGGCGGAAAGCTCGGCCGGGGGCTTCAACGTGAAGGGGCTGCTCGAAGGGATCCTCACTCCGCTCAGCGCGCTCAGCTCTCCCGGCGCTCGGACCCAGCACGACTTCCTCAGCTGGATGAGCTCCGCCGGGATCTTCGCGAGCGGCAGCACGATCGTCAACCTGCGGGCGGGGATCGTGATCCACTCCAAGAACCCATCCCTCTCCCACGCCGCGATTGCCAAGCTCGGCGCCCTTTTGAGCAAAACGGGGGGCTCGGTGCAGTCGATCTCGATCCCCGGCACCGACGCCGCGATCTCGGCCAGGGTGAACGGCCTTCCAGTCGAACTCGACATCGCCAACGGCCGGAGCTCCGACGGTCAGACCAAGTTCGTGATCGGCCTCGGCGAGGCCTCCGTGCAGGACGCGTTGCGCCCGTCGAGCACGCTGTCGAGCACCGCTTCTTCGAGCGCGGCCGCCGCCACACTCGGCGAAAGTGCGCGGCCGAGCCTCACGGTCGACTTTCCCACGCTTCTCACCCTGCTCGAAGGAGTCGGCCTGGCCGAAGACCCGAGCATCTCCAAAGTCGTCCCCTACCTGCGATCGCTCACCACGCTTGCCGGCGGTGGGAAGAACCTCGGCGGTCCTATCGAGCGCTTCCGGCTCGTCCTCGGGCTGCAGCAGACGGGCTGACGCGGGCGTGGGCGGGCTGGGGTTCGTCAAAAATAANNTTATTTTTGACGAACCCCAGCCCCCCTCAGCCGACGCTCAATACCCGGTAGAACACCGCGCGCCCGTTCTCCACACGGTCCACGCCGTAGCGCGAGGAGGTGCTTTCGCCGTCAGCTTGCATCGAGTAGCGACCCAGCACAGATTCGCGATCCCGGATCGCGAAGAACCGGTTGATCACCGTCTGGCGGTCGTTACCGCGCGCGCCGGCCTCACGAACCGCAAGCAGTGCGACGCTCATCGCCTCATACCCATACAGCGCATACGGGCCCCCTCCACTGCCGAAGCGCTCGCGATATGCCTCGAGCACCCGAGCCGCCGCACGCGGATAGGAGCGGGAGGGAAGGATTGGCGTGGTCAGATATGTGCTCGCCGCCGCCTGACCGATCGCGGAAGCGAACGAGGGGTTGACCATGTCGCTCGATCCGAGCAGCAGCAGCTTCGGGACAGCGCTGTGCAGCGCTCGCCACAGGGCCACCGTGCTCGCTCCCGTGCCGCCGGCAAAGAACACGGCCTGCGCGCCGCTTTCCCCCACCTTGGCGACCTCGCCGCTGAAGCTCGTGGTCGCTGTCATATCCAAGCTGTCGTTCCCCGCCACCGCGATGCCGGCCCGTTGAGCGCCGCTGGCAACGAGCTGCGCGAGCGGGACCTCAAACGGGCCCTGGTCGTCGAGCACATACAGCCGCTTCACTCCCAAGGTTCGCATCAGCGCTACCTGCGCTTCGGCCTGCGCCGGATCTCCTGGCTGCAGACGTCCGAATGTGCGTCGCCCCGAGGGATAAAAGCGTTCGGGCTCGTCCTGGCCGGCATCGAGCGAGGATGTCAATCCGACATATGGGCTCGCCGGGCTGACTTGCAGGATCCCCGCGGCGTTGATCAGCGGCAGCGACACCGCGCTTGCACCCGAGTTGTAGTCACCCAGATAGGCGATCGTGCTGGGATCCTGAGCAGCCGTCTTGGCATTCGTCGCCGTCACGCCCGGGTTCCATTCCCCGGTGCTCGCATTCGAGTCGTCCATCGATACGTAGCTCATCTTGAAAGGGCCGACGCGCCCGCCGGCCTCGCTCAGCGCCAGCTTCTCGCCGCCTACGATCTGCTGAGAGATGGGCCCTGAAGGTCCCTGCAGCGGCAAGCTCGAGTAGATCGCCAACTGGTTGCCCGTCGCGCTCGACGCGCCCGATATGCTCACGCCTCCGCAACCGGCCGCCCCCAGGACCGGGACGGCAAGCGCGACTGCTAGTAGTCCCAGCCAGCGCGCGCGCACTGGATTCTCAGCTACGGCGGCCGGGAAGGTAGCCGGAGAGGATCTTGATGGACGCTCCCGCCACAATGATCGCCGTAGCAAACATGAACGCGTCGAAGCCCTTCGCGCCGAGCGCCCAAAGCACGACCCAAACGATCAGGCCGGCGGTAACGGTGAGGACCAATCCCATGCCGCCGGCAATCCTAGCGAGCTATCGCAAGACCCGTTGCCAGTTCACCTACCACCGCTCCGACGGCGCCCGCCGGGTCCTCGGACTCACCCGCGGCGCGCACCAGCCTCGTGCCGACGATCACCCCGTCGGCGCCCGCTTGCGCGGCCTGCCGGGCATGCTCGGGCGTACTGATCCCGAAGCCCAGCGCGACCGGCAACTCAGTGCTCGCCTTTGCGCGCGCCACGACCTGCGCAAAATGCTCCCCCAGCGCATTACGCTCGCCGGTCGTGCCCACCACCGAGACCGTATACACGAACCCCTTCGCGCTCTTGCCGATCGCCGCCAACCGCTCTGGCGTGGTCGTGGGCGCCACCAGTGGCACCAGCGCCAGCCCGTGCGCCGTGCATGCCGCCAGCACCTCCGGCGCCTCCCCGAGCGGCAGATCGGGGACGATCAACCCGCTCGCGCCGGTCTTCGCCAGCCGCTCCACGAACGCCTCCGCGCCCGGGGCCAGCACCATGTTCGCGTAACACATCAACACCACCGGCACGCTCTGGGCCAGCGTGCGCGCCACCTCCAGGACACCGGCCACGTTCGCTCCCGCCGCGAGCGCCTCCGTGCCCGCCGCATGGATCACCGGCCCGTCGGCGAGCGGGTCCGAATAGGGCATACCCAGCTCGATGATGTCCGCGCCGGCCGTTACGCACGCCTGGCCGATCCCGATCGAGGCCGCGAGCGTCGGATACCCACCCATCAAATATGGCATCAGCGCGGCCTGCTTACCCGTGTTCGCGAAGGCGTCGGCAATCCGCTCCACGCCGGTCATCGTCCGAGAGCTCATTTATCTGGGGTGGGCTTCAATACTTCCGCGAGATCCTTGTCCCCACGGCCGGACAAGCAGACCAGATCGAGCCCTCCGTCAACCTGGGCGAGCGTCCATGCCAGCGCGTGTGCAGTCTCGAGTGCAGGGATGATTCCCTCCAAGCGCGCCATCTCCTTGAAGGCGGCTATGGCTTCTAGATCTGTCACCGCCACGTAGCGCGCTCTCCCGCTGTCGCGTAGCTGCGCGTGCTGGGGTCCCGCACCCGGGTAATCCAGACCCGCCGACACCGAGTGTGCCTGCAAGATCTGCCCCTCCTCGTCCTGCATCACCGCTGAGCGCGATCCGTGCAGAATGCCCACTCGCCCGCCAACCGTCAGCGGGGCTCCGTGTCGAGGGGTGTCGATCCCCTCGCCGCCCGCCTCCACCCCGATCAGCTGCACCTGCTCATCCTCCAGGAACGCCGCGAACGTGCCGATCGCGTTTGAGCCCCCTCCCACGCAGGCGATCACCCGCTCCGGCAGCCGCCCCTGCACCTCCAGTATCTGAGCCCGTGCCTCGTCGCCGATCACGCGCTGCAGGTCGCGTACGATCGCCGGGTACGGCGCCGGGCCGACCACCGAGCCGATCACGTAGTGGGTGCTCTCCACGTTCGTCACCCAGTCCCTGATCGCAGCTGAAGTGGCCTCCTTGAGTGTCTTTGCGCCCGCATCCACAGGCTTCACGCTCGCCCCCAACAGCTCCATCCGCTGTACGTTCGGCCGCTGACGGCGCGTGTCCTCCGTGCCCATGTACACGACGCACTCCATGTCCAGCAGCGCGCAGACAGTCGCGGTCGCCACGCCGTGCTGACCGGCCCCGGTCTCGGCGATGATCCTCCGCTTACCCATCCGCCTGGCCAGCAGCGCTTGCCCAAGCGCGTTGTTCAGCTTGTGCGAGCCCGTGTGGTTGAGATCCTCGCGCTTTAGGTATATGGGGCGTCCGGCTTTCTCGGACAGCCTCCTTGCTTTGTACAGCGGTGTGGGACGGCCGCCGAAATCGCGCAGCAGTCCCTCCAGCTCTTCGCGGTAGGACGGATCCTCCCGCGCCTTGACCCACGCCTGCTCCAGTTCCGCCAGCGCTCTCATCAGCGTCTCCGGAACGAACTGCCCTCCATAGGGCCCGAAGCGGTGCTCGACCACGTTCATGCAATCGTCTCCACCGCTGAGCACCGGGCAGCGGCGAAGAATGCCTTCAGCTTCTCCTCATCCTTCTGTCCCGGAGCACTCTCCGTGCCGCTCGCGCTGTCCACCGCAAACGGCCTCGTCTGAGCGATCGCCTCCGCCACGTTGCTCGGATTCAATCCACCGCTCAGGATCAGCGGGACCTTCGAGCGTCGCTCGGTCAGCAGATTCCAGTCGAACGTCTCCCCGGTGCCTCCCCTCAGCGCCTGCTTCTGAAGCGCCTTCGCGCGCGCGTCGAGCAGGTGGAAGTCCACGTGGTAGCGCTCCAGATCCCTTACGTCGCCCGGGCCCGCCACCTGGGCCGCCTTCACCACCCGCGCCCCGGTTCGGCGCGGCACCTCACCACAGAACGCCGGGCCCTCGTCCCCATGCAACTGCACCATCGTCAGCCCCAGATCCTCGCTGCACCGCACAACACGCTCCAGGGAATCGTTCACGAACACTCCGCACAGCTCCACCTTTCGCGCCAGCGCCGCCGTGATGCGCTGCGCCTCCTCAATCGAGCAGGAGCGCGGACTGCCCTGGAAAAAGATCATGCCCAGCGCCCACGCTCCCAGCTCGAGTGCCAGTTCGGCATCCGCCAAGCTGGTTATCCCGCAAATCTTCACCCGTGGGGAGAACTCGGACATGTCCCAACGGTAGCGGGACGTTCAGGTTCTTACCCTTCGGGCGTGTTCGCGTTCGGCACCGAGTTGGGACGGCTGCCGAGCGTAACGCTCACCGTCTTGTGTTCGTAGCCCCCCTTGCCATTCGCACGCAGCAACCCGATGCTCACGGTATTGCCCGGTTTCTTCGCGGCGATGTCGTTCGCAAGGTCTTCCGAGCTCGTGACAGCCTTGCCGTCGATCGAGACGACGATGTCGCCGCCAACCGCGACCTGGCCGTTTTCGGTGCTGCCGTTGATGTTCCCTCCGCGGATACCGGCCTTTTCGGCGGCGGTGCCCTTCTGCACGTTCTGCACCAGCGCACCCTGTTTCACGGGGAGGTTGAGCGCCGACAGCGATCCGTCGATCGTCAGCGATGTCAAGCCGAGGTAGGCGCCGCGCACGGTGCCGCCTTTCTCGAGCTGAGAGATCTCGTTCTTGGCCGTGTTGATCGGAACGGCAAAGCCGATACCGACGCTGCCGCCGCTGCTGCCGCCGGTCTCGATCTGTGAGTTGATGCCGATCACGCGTCCCGCGGCGTCGAGTAGCGGGCCACCGGAGTTGCCCGGGTTGATCGGCGCATCGGTCTGCAGGACGTTGTCGATCGTGAAGCCGTTAGGCGCGGTTATCTGGCGCTGGAGCGCCGAGATCACCCCGGTGGTGAGCGTCCGTTCCAGATCAAACGGGTTGCCGATCGCGAGCACCGGATCGCCCACCTGCGCAGTGCTGGAGTTACCGAGCGTGAGCGGGTGCAGCGTCAGGCCGTCATTCGGAATCCGCAGCACAGCGAGATCGTTGGAGGGATCCTTGCCGACTACCTGAGCATCGACGGCCTTGCCTTTTTCGATGCTGACGGTGACCTTCACGGCGTTCTCGACAACGTGCCAGTTGGTCAAGATCGTGCCACTGCTGTCGATCACGATGCCCGAGCCGGTCGCCTGGCCCCGGCGCTGGGTTTCCCCGCCGCCGAACAGGTTGAAGGGCGATTCCGTCTTCTGCACGATCGTCGATGTGACGAACACGACACCCGGCGCATCGCGCACATAGATGTCGTGGGGCGTCAGCCCCGGGCTCTGCTGCGAGGCATTGGAAGGCGCCAGTGGAGCCGCCTGGACCGTGGTGACCGTCTTCTGTGAGGTGCCCAGATCGCCGAACGCCGCGATCACCGCGACGACAACACCCCCGCCGATGAGGGCGGCGATGAACGGTATGAAGAAAGTACGTTTCATGGATTCACAGAATGACCGGTTGCCATCAAGGCGGTCTAAAGCGGAGCCTCGCTTCGCCTTAAAGCTATTGGAAGCCCTGCCCAGCCCGTCGCTCGGGCGATCCCTCGCCACGATTGGCGCGAGCACCCCGCAGCGCGCGCAAAGCTGCCTCGGGGTCTGCGGAGCGCATCAACAACTCCCCCACGAGCACCGCATCCACGCCGGCATCCTCCAGCTTGCGCAGCTGCTCAGCACCTGTGATCCCCGACTCAGAGATCACAGTGACTCCGGCCGGAATATCCCCCATCAACCGCGCGGTGCGCTCCACGTCCACGCTGAAGTCCCTCAGGTCGCGGTTGTTGATCCCGATCAGCTCGGCCCCAGCGTCCAGCGCCGTGCGCAGCTCGTCGCGATCGTGCACCTCCACCAATACGTCCAGTCCAAGCGTATGGGCCCGCTCGTGCAGCGCGGTCAGCTCTCCTGACTGGAGCGCCGCCACGATCAGCAGCACGGCGTCTGCCCGCGCGAGCAGCGACTCGTGCAGTTGGTACTCATCGACGATGAAGTCCTTGCGCAGAATCGGCAATTCGCACATGGCACGAGCGGCACGCAGATCCTCGAGCGTTCCGTCGAAGTTCGGGCCCTCCGTCAGCACAGACAGCGCGCTTGCACCGCCGCGCTGGTACGCACCCACCAGCTCATGGACATCCGGGGCCTCGCGCAGCGTCCCGGCTGAAGGCGAGCGGCGCTTGAACTCGGCGATCACCGCCATCCCAGGTTCCTGAAGTGCCGCTCCGAAGCGCCGCTCGCTCGCATCGCCCCCATTGCCGAGGGCGAACGCCTGATACTCGAGCTCCTTCAGCGGCAGCTTCCGCTTGCGGCGCTTCACCTCCTCGCGCGTGCTCTGCAGAATGCGCTCCAACACCGTCGGTGTGCGTGTGCTCATCGCGCAGCCTCCGCGGGGGCATACCGTCGGCTGGCCTGCAGGTATCGCTCCAGGGCGCTCTGTGCGCTCCCGTCCTCTAGGGCCGCGCGCGCCGCTTGTACACCCGCCGCGATGCTCTCCGCGACGCCGGCGGCGTAGATCGCGACGCCAGCGTTGATCAGCGCGAGATCGGCGCGCACACCCTGCTCGCCCGCCAGGATCGCGCGCGTCACCGCCGCGTTCTCCGCAGGAGTGCCCCCCTCATAGCCCGGCTCAGTAGCGAGCTGGATCCCCACATCGCTCGGCGTCAGCGTGTAATGGCGAAGCTCCTCGCCGTTGACCTCCACCACCCGTGTCGCCGCGCTGATCGAGACCTCGTCCAGCCCGTCCTCGCCAGAGACGACCAGCGCCCGGTCCACCCCCAGCCGTGCCAGCGCACCGGCCATCCTCTCCAGGAAGCTCGGATCCGATACGCCGATCAGCTGGCGGCGCGCGCCCGCCGGATTCGTGAGCGGCCCGAGCAGGTTGAAGATCGTTTTCACCGCCAGCTCGCGCCGCACAGGCACGACGAAACGGGTGGCCTGGTGGTGCGAGGGGGCGAACATAAATCCGAAGCCCGCCTCCTCGATACAGTGCGCTACGCCCTCCGGCGCGAGGTCGATACGAGCACCCAGCGCCTCCAGCAGATCCGCCGAGCCCGACAGGCTGGTGGCGGAGCGATTGCCGTGCTTGGCCACCGCACATCCAGCACCGGCGGCGATCAGCGCCGCCGTGGTCGAGACGTTGAACGTGCGCTTCCCACCACCGGTGCCCGAGGTGTCCAGCAGATCCCCGCGCTCGGTGGCCACGTGCGCAGCCAGTGCCCGCATCGTGCGGGCCAGCCCGGTCAGCTCGTCCACGGTCTCACCCTTCGTCCTCAGCGCAATCAGAAAGCCCGCGATCTGGATCTCGGAGACCTCGCCATGCATGATCTCCGCGAGCACCTCCGCGGCCTCATCCGCGCTCAGGTCGCGGCGCGCGCTGAGCGCGTCGATCGCGCTCGTCAGGATCGGGTTAGGCATCAGCCGGCCCTTGCAGGAAGTTGCTCAGCAACTTCCTGCCCTCGTCGGTCAGCACCGACTCCGGGTGAAACTGCACGCCCTCCGCCGGCAGCTCGCGGTGACGCAGCGCCATCAGCACGCCCCCACCCCGCGCCGACTCCTCCAGACAGCCGGGCAGCTCGTCCTCGACGACGAGCGAGTGATATCTCCCCACCGTCAGCGGCGATGAGATGCCCCGGAAGATGGTGCGCTCGTCGTGCTCGATACGTGTCGCCTTGCCGTGCACGGGCGCGTGCAGCTTCCAATGCCCCCCGAACGCCTGCGCCAGCGCCTGATGACCGAGACACACGCCGAGCGTAGGGATCCCCGCCTCGGGCATCCGCCGGACCACCTCGAGCGTGATCCCTGCTTGATCGGGCGTGCACGGTCCCGGTGAGACCACACAGCGTTCGTATCCACCCGCCAGCAGCTCATCCACGGTGGCACGGTCGTTGCGGACCGCGTGCACCTCGGCTCCCAGCTCGCCCAGATACTGAACGAGGTTGTACGTAAACGAGTCGTAGTTGTCGATCAC
>PLBZ01000010.1 GCA_003134675.1 Solirubrobacterales bacterium | reverse complement strand
CCCGAGATCGTCAGCCACCGCGCGGTGTCCGGCGCTCCTTGATCTTCGCGGCCTTGCCGTGCAGGTCGCGCAGGTAGTAGAGCTTCGCGCGGCGCACATCGCCACGCGAAGCCAGCTCGATCCGCTCGATCTTCGGTGAGTGCACCGGAAACATACGCTCCACGCCAACGCCGAAGGACTGCTTGCGGACAGTGAACGTCTCACGCGCGCCGTGCCCTTGACGCTTGATGACCACACCCTCAAAGATCTGCACGCGACGGCGGGTGCCCTCAATCACCTGGAAGTGCACCTTCACGCGATCGCCCGGCGCGAAGTCGGGAACGCGGCGCAGTTGCGCGCGCTCGATGGTTTCGATGACGCTACTCATGACGTAAAGGAGGTGCGCCCTGATGACCCGATGAAGTGATCCCGAACGGGGTATCCGGCCGACGCGGGGAGCAATGGTAGCGGACGCCCGGCCTACGCCGCCGCACCCACTCTCGTATCATCTCCTCACCGGCTCCTCGCGCCGTCTCGGTGCTCTCCCCTTTCCCGGCTGCGCTCGCGCCGCCATGCGCCGATCCGCTCGTGATGACCGGACAGCAGCACTTCCGGCACATGCCAGCCGCGGTACTCAGCCGGGCGCGTGTAGTGGGGGTACTCTGGGTCTCCCCCGAGAGCGGGGCTGAAGGACTCCTCCAGCGCCGACCGCTCGTCCCCGAGCGCGCCAGGCAGCTTGCGCAGGACCGTGTCGCATACCACCATCGCCGCCAGCTCGCCGCCGGAGAGGACGTAGCTTCCGATCGAGATCGTGTCGCTGGCGAAGTGCTCGACGATGCGCTCGTCGAAACCCTCATAGCGTCCGCACAGCAGCGTCAGCGCGGGCTCCGCGGCCAGCTCGTCCACAAGGCGGTCATCGAGGGTCCGTCCGCCCGGCACCAATGCGATCACCCGGCGCTGCTCTCGCAGCCGCACCGGGTCGATGCCGTAATGGGCACGCAGCGCACTGTCCATCACATCCACGCGCAGCACCATCCCAGCCCCGCCGCCAAACGGCGTATCGTCGACCTGCCCGCCGCTGAGCTCGGTGTGCTCGCGGAAGTTCACGCACTGGAGGCTCGTGCCCGCCACGAGCGCGTTGTGGACATGGCGCTGGGCGCTGAACCACTGAAACCACTCGGGGAACAGCGTGAACACGTCGATCTCCATTACCGTCCCTCGCCTTTCCCGGTCTTCGGTTCGTGCTTCCCCTCGGCGCCAGCCTCGCCGAGGAAGCCCAGATCGACCTCGATCCGCCCCTCCGAAACCGCCACACGACGGATCGCGTCTTTGACCATCGGCACCAGCAGCGGCTCCCCTCCCTGCTCGCGCCGCACCTCCAGCGCCTCGCACGAGGGCAGCTCGATCAGTCGGTTGACAGTGCCGATCAGACACTCACCGTCCACGACCGTGCAGCCCTCCAGTTCGTGTGCCCACCACTCGTCCTCTTCGAGCGCTGGGACTTCCAACCGGTCGACCGTCAAAGCCATGCCACGCAGCGCATCCGCCCCCTCACGATCCTCGACACCATCCAAGCGCACGATCGGCCGCTGGTCGGTACCCGCGCGGCGCACGATCTCGGTGCTTCGTCCCGCCACGGTCACCTTCGTCCCGGCTGCCAAGAGTCGCGGTCGGGGTGGGCGGGCAACGATTACATAGAAGCTCCCGTCCAGGCCATGCGCGCGTCCGACGTGACCTGCCTGCAGCTCTGGCGTGGGATCGTCGACCCTCGCCATCGCTTGCCCCTTCGTCTCCAACCCGCCGGCGCAGCGCGTCAATCGACGATGTCGAGCAGCACGCGTTGCCTCTCGCCCGTCGCAGCGGCTTTCACGACCGTGCGCAGCGCGTGCGCTGTACGTCCCCCACGGCCGATCACTTTACCGTAGTCGCCCTCCCCCACGCACAGCTCCAGCACGATCGTGCCGTCATCCTCCTCGAACTGCTCGACCGACACCGCATCGGGATCATCGACCAAGCCTTCGGCCAGATACTCCAGGAGCTGTCTGGGATTCTCGGTGGGCATCTCTGTGGCGCCCGACAGCCTGCTAGCCGGTCCGAGTCTCTATGCCCTGGATGCGCAGCAGCTTGCGCACCGTATCCGAAGGTTGCGCGCCCCTCGCCAGCCAGCTACACGCACGCTCCTCATTGATCACGATCGTCGACGGATCCGTCTGGGCGTTGTAGTGACCGATCGTCTCGATCACGCGACCATCTCGAGGCGAGCGTTGATCGGCAACGACCACGCGCCACATNNGGGTCCTTCTTGCCGCCCACTCTCGTGAGCCTAAGTCTTACTGACACTTTGTCCTCTCGGCGTTCATCAATATCAACCCTGCGAGAGGAGCTTAGACGGTGTGCTCGACAGAGGCCGGGTGGGTAGGCCGTTCATCTCGCGTTGCGTATCAGCGCGCCGATGTCAGGCGTCTTGCCACGTCCGACCTGCTTTATTACCTTCCGCATCTGCCCGAACTGCTTCACCAAGCGGTTGACCTGCTGCACGCTCGTGCCCGAGCCGCGCGCGATCCGCAGCCGGCGGGACCCCTTGATCAGCTCCGGCTTGCGGCGCTCCTCAGGAGTCATCGCAAGGATGATCGCCTGGATCCGATCGAGCTCACGTTCGTCCACCTTCATGTTGCTCAGCTGTGCCCCGCCCAGCCCCGGGATCATCCCGAGCAGGCTGCTCAGCGGACCCATTTTCCGGATCATCTTCAGCTGGGCCAGGAAGTCGTCCAGTCCCAACTCGTTGCGCCGCAGCTTGCGCTCCAGCTCGACCGCCTCGCCCTCGTCGAACTGACGCTCGGCTTGCTCGATCAGACTCATCACGTCGCCCATGCCCAAGATGCGCTGGGCCATGCGGTCGGGGTGGAAGCGCTCGAACTGATCGAGCTTCTCGCCGGTAGAGGCAAACATGATCGGCTTGCCCGTGACCGCCCTCACCGACAGCGCAGCTCCACCGCGCGCATCCCCGTCGAGCTTGCTCATCACCACACCATCGAGGAGCACCGCCTCCGCGAACCGCTCCGCGACGTTCACCGCGTCCTGCCCAGTCATCGCGTCCACGACGAGCAGCACATCCTGCGGTTTCACCGCCTCGGAGATCCGCACGAGCTCCGCCATCAACTCCTCGTCCACGTGCAAGCGGCCGCTCGTGTCGACTATCAGGACATCCTTGCCCTCCTCCCTGGCGCGTTGTAGCGCCCACGTGGCAATCTCCACCGGGTCGCGCTCTGTCCCCTGCTCATAGACCTCCGCTCCCGCCTGCGCGCCGACCTTCACGAGCTGCTCCACCGCGGCCGGCCTATATACATCGCACGCCGCCACCGCCACACTCGAGCCGTGCTCTTCGCGCAGATACCGCGCGAGCTTCGCCGTCGCGGTCGTCTTACCCGAGCCCTGCAGCCCCGCCATCAGGATCACCGTCGGAGCTCTGGAGGAGAAGCTCAGGTCGGCGGCAACCCCGCCCATCAGCGCTGTCAGCTCCTCCGCGACGATCTTCACCACCTGCTGAGAAGCCTGCAGCTTGCCGATCACCTCAGCGCCCAAGCAGCGCTCCTTCACCTGAGCGGTGAACTGCCTAACGACCTTGAAGTTGACATCCGCCTCCAACAGCGCCAAGCGGATCTCACGCATCGCGCCATCGATGTCCCCCTCGGTCAGCGTCCCGTGGTTGCGGACGTCAGCAAGCGTCCCCTGCAGCTTCTCCGCGAGCGAGTCAAACATCGGTCCTACTCGGGCTTATCCCGCCCGGCGCCCCGCGCCAGCGCCTCACCAATACCACCGAACGCCTCGGCGAACTCTGATGGAATCACGAACACCTTGTTCGAATCCCCTTCCGCCAACTGCGGCAGCATCTGCAGGTATTCATAACTCAACAGCTCCCGACTCGGTTTGCCCGCGTGGATCGCTTTGAAGACCGTGTCGATCGCCTTCGCTTCGCCCTCGGCACGCAGGATCGCGGCTTGGCGCGCGCCCTCGGCCGTGAGCACCGCCGCCTGCTGCTCACCCTCAGCCGTCAGGATCTGTGCCTGCTTCTCGCCTTCCGCCGTCAAGATCGCCGCGCGACGGTCCCGCTCGGCGCGCATCTGCTTCTCCATCGCCGTCCTGATGTCCGCCGGCGGGTCGACCGACTTGATCTCCACCCGGTTGATTCTGATGCCCCACTTGCCAGTCGCCTCGTCGAGCACGACGCGCAACTCGGTGTTGACGTTCTCCCGCGCGGTCAGCGTTGCCTCAAGCGAAAGGCCACCGATCACGTTTCTAAGCGTCGTGACGGTTAGTTGCTCGATGGCCTGCAAGGGGTTGGCGATTTCATAGGTCGCCGAGCGAGGGTCTGTGATCGTGAAGTACAGGACCGTCTCGATTCCCACGACGACGTTGTCTTCGGTGATCACCGACTGGGGCGCGAAGTTGACGACCTGCTCGCGCAGGTCCACGAGCGGCTTCACACGGTCGATGAACGGCGTGACGATCGTCAAGCCCGGCTCGAGTGTGCGGCTGTAGCGGCCAAGCCGCTCGACAACTCCCGCCCGTGCCTGGGGAATGACACGAATTGTGCGCGCGGCCACGACCAGCGCGAACACGACCACTACAGCAATGACGATCAGAGCGACCATGGAAGCTGTTTCCTTTTCGTTTGTCTTTTCTCGGTCAACGCATTACCAAAGCCGTTGCGCCGCGTATCTCGACCACCTCGACGCGCTCTCCCGCGTCGATCACTGCGTCTTCCTCGTAGCTCCGAGCGGTCCACACCTCGCTGTCGATCTTTACGCACCCCACGCCCTCGTCGTTGGCGATCCGCTCGAGCACGAGCGCGTGCTTGCCCACCAGCGCCGCTGCACCCGTCCGGATCGACGGCGGCAGCCGCCGATGGCGGCGCGCCACCGGGCGCAGAGTTCCGAACACGATCCCAGATGCAGCCAAGAACACGACCGCGGACAGCGACACGCCCACGCCGAGCAGCGCCACCACGGTGGCCAGCGCCGCTCCCAAGGCGAACGGCGCCAGATAAAAGCCGCCCTGATGCATCTCCCCCACGCCCAGCACGCAGGCAGCCACCAGCCAAATGATCCAAATGTCCATGCCTCCCAGGTTACCCCTCGGCGATCAGCGCGCGTGCGAAGTCCTCGGGATCGAACGGCCTCAGGTCCTCGACCGTCTCGCCCACGCCGATCAGCTTCACCGGCATCTCCAGCTCGCGCGCGATCGCCAGCGCGATCCCGCCGCGGGCGGTGCCATCGAGCTTCGTCAACACGACCCCCGTCACATCAGCCGTCTCAGCGAACATCTTCGCCTGGCGCAACCCGTTCTGGCCGGTGGTCGCGTCGACGATCAGCAGCGTCTCGTGAGGAGCGCCCTCCAGCTGTCTGCCGATCACTCTGCGCACCTTCCCCAGCTCCGCCATCAGATCGTCCTGCGTATGTAGCCGCCCGGCGGTATCGACGATCACAACGTCCACGCCCGTGCTTCGTGCCTGAGCTATCGCTTCGAACGCCACCGCCCCCGGGTCCGAGCCCGCCGCTCCGGTCACGATCTCGCAGCCCGCCCGCCGCGCCCAGCCTTCCAGCTGCTCACTCGCCGCGGCCCTGAACGTGTCGGCCGCCCCAAGCAGCACCGTCAGCCCCAACTCGTTGCGCAGGTGCCATGCGAGCTTGCCGATCGTCGTCGTCTTACCTGTGCCGTTCACGCCCACTGCCATGATCACCGTCGGGCTGGCGCGGAGGTCGATACGACCGTCGCCCACCCGCGCTGTCTCGGCCAGCAGCTCGATCAACCGTTCGCTCAGCGCCTCCCCGCCCGCGAGAACACCCTCGGCCGCCTCCGCCTCCAATGTGGCTACAACCGATGCCGTCGTACTCGCCCCGACGTCGGCCATGATCAGCGCCTCCTCCAGCCGTTCCCACGTGTGCTCGTCGAGCGTCCCCCACAGGGTGGCCTGGATCTCGCCGCTCAGCGCCTGCCGCGTCTTCGACAGATTCTCGCGCAAGCGGCGAAACACGCCGCGGCGCCTCTCCACTGCAGTGGCGGGCCCGGACTCGTCCTCCCGAGCAACCCCACCGGTGATGAACAGATCGCTCCAATCGCGCGCCACGGGCCGGGCGACGATAGCAGCGGAGGCTCAGGCGACCTCGGCTACCTCGGGCGCTTGGGTGGGCGGGCTCTCCTGTTCTGCGGGCAGCCCCCTCGAGAGCACCTTCGAAACCCCATCACCGCCCATCGACACGCCAAATAACCAATCAGCGGCCTCCATCGTGCGCTTCTGATGGGTGATCACAATGAACTGCGCGCGGTCCGCATACCTACGTAGCAGCGCCAGGAAACGATCCAAGTTCAGGTCGTCGAGCGCAGCCTCCACCTCATCGAGGATGTAAAACGGACACGGCCGCGCCAGAAACACCGCGAATAAGAACGCAAGCGCCGTCATCGACTTCTCACCGCCCGACAGCAGCGACAGGCGCTTCGCCGACTTACCCGCGGGCGTGATCTCGATCTCCACACCCAACAGCTCATCGCCCGCCGCCTCCTCTCCCTCGCGCTCAGCCTCCGCCTCGGCGGCCGCCTCCGCGGCCTCCTTACCGCCGTCGTGCCCGTCCCCACCATCCGCTCCAGTCGCCGGCAGCGGCTGCCCACCCAGCACCCCCCGTGGCGCCTGCTCGTCGCGCACCAGCCGCAGCCTGCCCGACCCGCCCGGGAAAACGTCACTCGCGAGCTCCTCGAAGTTGCGCGCGGCAGCGGCAAACGTCTCCTCGAAGGTCTCCTGGATCTGACGGTCGGTTTCGCGGATCACCGCTTTGAGCTCGCGCAGCGCCGTCTCCAGATCGGCGCGCCTGCCCTCCAGCTCCTCCACGTGACTCACGGCGTCCGCGTACTCCTCCTGTGCCAGTGGATTGACCGGCCCGAGCTGCTCGCGCCGCCTCTGCAGTCGCTCCACCCTCACGCTGAGCGCCTCGACCTGCTCCTGCTCCAGCGGCTCCACCTCCTCGGCCCGCGCCTGCTCTGACAGCTCCAGCAGTCCGCCGAGTGCCTGCGCCTCCTGCGCGGCCTCGTGCGCCTGGTCACGCAACCGCTGCGCGGCCACCTCGACACCGGTCACGGCCTCGCCCGCTCCGCGCAACGCCGCCTGGATCTCGGCCTCCTCCCCGGCGCAGGCTCGCAGTTCGCCGGCCATCTCCTCGCCCGCGGCACGATCGAGCAAGCGCTGCTCCTCCAGCTGCTTCACCCGCTCCTGCACCGTCTCCCCGACACGCTTGCACGCCTCTGCCAACCGCTCGGCCGCCGGCGCCAGCACCAGGTCGGCAGCATGCTGCGCACGCAAGTGCTCCACCCGCGCCAGCCGCTCGGCCTGCTCATGCGCCACACGCTCGGCCTGACGTCGCTCGGCCGCCAGCTCGCCCTCCAGTTGTGCCCTGCGTACAGCCAGCGGCCCCTGCTGGGGCGCCGCCCTACGCTGCTCGATCAGCCACTCGGTGCGCCGCCGCGCCTCGCTCCCTTCAGCGCAGCGGCGCTCGGCCTCACGCAGCGCCACTTCGGCCTGCACCCGCGCCTCCTCAACGGCGCGAAGTTCCTCCATGGCCCGTTCCGAGCCCGCGCGCGCGGCATGCTCGGCCTGCGTGGCCGCCTTGCTCGCCTCGATCAGCCGGTCACGTTCATTGCGCCTCGCCAGCACACGCTCGACGCCACCCTTGGTCAGCTGGCCCACCTCCCCCCACGCCGCGAACCAAACCCGCCCCGTGCGCGTGGCGGCGATGCCCCCAAAGCCCGCCGGAAGATCCTCCAACCGCTCAACCACCCACGCATCCCCCAGCAGCCGCTCGGCCAGCTCCAAGACCGCCTTCGGCCCACTCACCATGTCCAGCAGCCGCTCCGCGCCAGCCACCGGAGGCTCGCGGTCGCTCACCGATGGCTCACCAGACTCTTCCGCCGACTCGAGATCGGCCAGCAGCGCGCTGCCACCGTCGGGGCCGGCACGATCGAGCAGCTCCTGCGCACCGGCCACGTCCCGCACGAGCGTCGCGCTCAGACGGCCGCCGAGCGCGGCGGCCAGCGCCAGCTCATAGCCATCGCGCACCCGCAGCTCCTCGCTCAGGGCCTTCGGCGCGCCCTCCGGTGGATGGGCACTTCCATCACCCACGCTCGCATGGCTGTGCAGAAACTGGTTCGCCACCGCCAGCTCCCCGCCCACCCGCGCCGCCTCCCGGCGCGTGTCCTGCACCTCGCGTTCGGCTGCCCTCGACCGCTCGCGTGCCTCCTCGGCCAGCTCGTCCGCTCGCGCTCTCCCCGCACGCGCCTGCTCGAGCTTCTCCTCCAGCTCGCTCACGCGCGCCGCCTCGCGCTCGCGCTCGCCTTCCAAGCCCTCGATCTCCCGCTCGATCTCCTGCTCACGCCTGCTCTCGATCTCTTTAAGCTCGGCCTCCAGCGCCTGGATGCGCTCCTCGCTGCCCTCTCCGGTCTCGCCGTGCTCGTCCCGCTCGCCCGCGCCTGTCGTCTCGGCCCCAGCCTCGCTCAGCGCACCCAGCTCCTGCTCCACGCGCTCGATCCGCCGGGCCAGCGCCTGCGCGCTCGCGCCTGCCTGCTCCTCGCGCAGCTTCAACCGCTCGCGCGCTGAGCGGGCGTCATACACGCGGCGTGCCAGCGCATCGTGGCGCTCTGCCCGCTCGGCCAGCGCCCGCTCGGCCTTCCCCCGTCGCTGCACCACCGCCTGCAACCGCGCCTCGATCTCCGCTCGCGCTGTGCGGGCCTCTTTTACCTCGGCCTCGGCCCGGTCCAGCTCCACTCCGCGCGCACGCACTGCCTCACGGGCAAGCTCCCAGCGTGCTTGGAGCATTTGGCGCTCCAACCGCTCGTGCAGCTCGGCCGCCTCGGCCTGGCGCTTCAGCGGCCGCAATCGAGTGCGCGCCTCTCGCTCTACGTCAAACGCCCGATCCAGGTTCTCCTGCGTGCGCTCCAGCTTCAGCTGCGCGCGCCTGCGGCGCTTGCGATGCTTGCCCAGCCCCGCTGCCTCCTCGATCAGCAGCCTTCGCTCGCGCGGCTTCGAGGTCACGATCGCCTCCACACGCCCCTGCGAGACGACCGAGTGCGTCTCCTTCCCCAGCCCCGTGTCTGACAGCACCTCGATCACGTCCGTCAATCGGCAACGCGCGCCATTCAGCCTGTATCCCCCCTCGCCCGTCCGGTCCAAGCGCCGCACGATCGAGATCTCGCTCAACGGCACATCAATTGTGCCGTCAGAGTTGTCCAGCACGATCTCAACTTCGGCGGCGCTCCGCGCCTGCACTCCCCGTCCACCCCCGAAGATCACATCCTGCATCGACTGGCCCCTCACTGCAAGCGGCGACTGCTCACCCATCGCCCACAGCACCGCGTCGGTCACGTTCGACTTGCCCGAGCCGTTCGGCCCCACCACGACGCTCACACCCGGGCCGAAGTCCAGGTGCGTGCGGTCGGGGAAGGACTTGAAGCCCTTCANNCGCGCGGCCTCCTGCTCGGCATGCTTCTTGCTCCTGCCGCTGCCACTGCCCAGCAGCCGCCCGTCGACCTTTGCCACCACCTTGAACGTCCTGTCGTGCGGCGGTCCCTGTTCGCCGGTGATCTCGTAACTCACCTCTGTACCGCGCTGCGCCAGCAGCTCCTGCAGCGCCGACTTGAAGTCCANNTAGCACGCGCCGATCACCGCCTCGATCACCGACGCCAGCACCCGCTCGGTCTCCACCAGCGCCGTCGTTGTGCTCGCCTCGATACCGGCTGGCGCCGCCGCGCGCAGTCGTCGTGGCACTTCCAAGCGTTCCGCCACCACCCTGCAGGATGCTCCCGACACTGCCTGCGCACGGATCTTCGTGAGCCTTCCCGCCCCAAACCGCTCCGCCTCCAGGCGTGGATACAGGTGAGTGGTGACGGCCAGCGCCAGCACGCTGTCGCCGAGGAACGCCAGACGTGTATAGGAGTCGCTCGAGCGCTCGCTCCACGAAGCGTGCGTGAACACCTGTCGCTCCAGCTCCGCGGGCAGCTCGTCGAGCAGTGCTTTGAGCAGCTTCATCGCACATCAGCCGTCGACGGCGTTAGCTAAGACGAAGTCCACGGCCTGACCCACAGTCAGGATCTTTGCTGCCTGCTCGTCGGACATCTGCACGCCGTATGTGTCCTCCAGCTCTTGCACGAGCGTGTACAGATCCAGCGAATCGGCCTCCAAGTCCTCCTTGAAGCGGGTCTCGCCGTCGATGTTGCCCGGGTCGACATCCAGCTCGTCGGCAAGATGGGTCTGGATCAGATTGAAGACTTGCTCGCGGGTCATCACGCTTGCGGCAGGCTAGCGGCCTCTGCGGACACGGGAGCCTGCCTGAGCGCCCCGGCATGCTCCAGCGTGATCTGGGTCCGTCCCACGAGGTCCTCGCACGCACCGCGCTGCGCGCGCAGGATTGCCTGTGCGAACCCCCTCCGCGTAAAGCGCCCGTGAGGAACGACTCCCAGGCTCCGCAACCCCAGCAGGTACGCGCCGCCCTGCTCCTCCGGATCAATCTCATCGCGCACCCCACGCAGCGCCGGCCGCAGCAGCGCCCCCCCCAGCCGTGCCCGTACAGAAGCCATCGCGGCATCTCTGATCGCGCCGAGCAGTGTCTGCGAGACCCCCTCCATCAGCTTCAGCGCAATGTTCCCCGTCAGCCCATCGGTCACGATCACATCCGCCACCCCGCCCACCACGTCGCCCCCCTCGACATTCCCGACGAACTCCAGCGCCTCACCGCTCCTCGCCCTTGCGGCCAGCTCCTCACCGGTCTCCACGATCAACCGGCCGCCGCGCGCGGCCTCCTCGCCGTTTGACAGCAGCCCCACCCGCGGGCGCTCCACTCCCAACACCGTGCTCGCCAGCGCCGCGCCCATGAACGCGAACTGCACCAGATGCTCGCGCCGCGCCTCGGCGTTCGCCCCCACATCCAGCAGCGTCACCGACCGTGCGGGTGAGGGTCCAGGAATAGGCAGCGGGATCGCCAGCGCCGGACGATAGATGCCCTTCGCGCGCTTGATGTTGAACAGCCCCGCGGCCAGCGCCGCGCCCGTGCCGCCCGCGCATACCAGCGCCTGTGCCCTGCCCTCCGCGACCGCCCGCGCCGCCAGCACGATTGAGGCCTCGGGCGTCGCCCTCACTGCGCTGACAGGATCCGCACTCTTCGCGATCGAAACCGGCGCATTTACGATCTCCACCCGCTCCCGCAGGGTGGGTGGGATTCCCATCTCATCCGCCGGGCCGAACAGCAGCACCTTCGCACCCTCCGCCGCAGCCAGCAGGGCGCCGGCTGCCACCTCGGTCGGGCCCATATCAGCGCCGTTGCAATCGACCGCGATGATCGGGGCCCCGCCCACCGCCCGATCATCGGGACGGGCCGATGAGCGGGCCGGGGGGTGGGGCGGGAACCCCATCACCGACTACTCGTGGTCGTGGTCGTGCTCGCTGTGGTCGTGCGTGCTCTGCACCACGACCTCCCTGCCCGCATAGGAGCCGCACACGGGACACACGCGATGCGGCCGGCGGGGGTTGTGACATTTGGGACACGCGTTCACCGCGGGCGTGCCGATCTTGTGCTGCGCGCGGCGCTTCGCTGTGCGGCTGTGGGACTGCTTTTTCTTCGGGACGGCCATCGGGCGAACAGGGTACCAGCCCTACTCCAGCTTCAGCTCCCGCAGCTTCGCCCAACGCGGATCGAGGGCCGGCTCGTGGTGGTGCTCCGGCCGGGCGGGGTCCAAATCGTTCAGATCCGCCGCGCACACCGGGCACAGCCCCGCGCAGTCCTCCCGGCAGAGCACCTTCACCGGCGCCGCCAGCGCGAACGCGTCGTGCGCCCACGCCGCCAAGTCGAGCTTCTCTCCGTTCACATACGGGCTCTGGAGCTCCTCTCCACCGCCCGGCCTGTCGACCTCCCGTGCCTCCACCTCTACCTTCGGGCTAGCCCGCTTCAAGCAGCGCATGCACGAGCCCTCGAGCGTCGCCTGGAAGAGCAGTCGCAGCGCATACCCGCTGCCGGTCATCCGCGACACCTCCAGCTTCACCGGCACGCGCTCGGGCTCGGCCGTATACCGCTCGCCGCCCAGCACCAGCGAACCGATCCTCACGCCGAGCTCGGTCCTGCGCCCCTCGCCGACACTCAGCCGCAGCCCCCCTAGATCGAACTCATCAGCCGTGGCAGTCATCGTCCCCAGGCTAGTCGTGTTCCTTCAGCTCGCGCTTGAGCACCTTGCCCGTCGCGTTCCGTGGCAGCTCCCCTAGGAACACCACCTCGCGCGGCACCTTGTACCGGGCCAGATTCTCCTTCACGTAGCTCTTCACCGTCTCCGCGCTCAGCTCCGCGCCGTTGCGCGGCACGACAAATGCCTTCAGCCGCTGGCCGAACTCCTCGTCATCGACCCCGATGACCGCGGCCTCCTCGATCTGCCCATAGTCGGCCAGCAGGTCCTCGACCTCGCGCGGGAACACGTTCTCGCCGCCGCTCACGATCATCTCGTCGTCGCGCCCGTCCACGAACAGCCGCCCGCCCGCGTCGAAGTGGCCGACGTCGCCCGTGCTCATCAGGCCTCCTACGACCTCCTTGCTGCCCCCGCCAGTATAGCCTTCGAACACCAGCTCATTCGCCACGAAGATGCGCCCACCGTGCCCGGACTTCACCTCGTGGCCGTCTCCGTCGAGCAGCTTTACGACCGTTCCCAGCGGCGGCCGCCCTGCGGTCCCCGGCGCCGCCCGAAGGTCCTCCGGCGTAGCGATCGTCGCCCATGCCACCTCTGTGGACCCGTACAGGTTGTACACCACGTCCCCAAACACGTCCATCGCACGTGTCGCCAGCTCGCCCGGCAGCGCCGAGCCGCTGACCGCGATCACCTTCAGCGCATGGACGTCATACCGTGCGATCGTCTCCTTGCCCAGCTCCAAGATCCGCTGCAGCATCACCGGCACGACCGCCAGCGTGCTCGCGCGGTGCTGAGCGACCGCCCGCAGCGTGTCCTCGGGATCGAATCGCCGCTGCAGCACAAGCGTGCTCGCCAGCGGCAAGCTGAGCGTGAAGTGCGCGAATCCCCACGAGTGGAACATCGGCGCGGCGATCATCGTCGTCTCCCGCGCCTTCAACGGGATCTTTGAGAACAGCGCCGCCGCCGGATCCAACGACTCGGGCTGTTTACGCGCCGCGCCCTTCGGCGTCCCCGTCGTGCCCGAGGTCAGAATCACCACGCGTCCCTTCTCGCTCGGCGCCTTGAGTTCGGAGTCGTCCTCCCTCGCGATCAGCTCGTCCAACAGCGGGGCGGACGGCGTCTCCCCTGGGTCGCGCCACGCTACGAAGCATTTCCGGCCCGCGCATCCCTCGCTGACCAGCCCGGCGAACTCCTCGTCATAGATCAGCGCCTTCGGGTCCTCACGCCTGAGGACATCCGCGATCTGCGGACCCGCGAACGCCGTGTTTAGATACAACGCGTTCGCGCCCAGCTTCGAGCACGCGACCGTCGCGTCGATGAACCCGCGGTGGTTGCGACACATGATCGCCACCCCGTCCTGTTCGCCCACCCCTTCGGCCTTCAGCCCGCGCGCCAATGCGTTCGTGCGTCGCTGCACCTCCTCGAAGCTCAGCGTTCCCCGCTCGTCCACGATCGCCGCCCTGCCGGGATAGCGCACCGCCGAGCCCGTGTACGCGGCTGCCGGCGTCGGCCCCCAGCGGCGCAGTGCTCTGACCGAGCGCACGGCCTTGTCCGGGCGCATCGGCTGGATCATGCCGGTACCCAGCAGCGTCCTCACCACATGCAGCTTGTGCTTCGCTTCGTGCGCGTTCACGCGCGGACCCTACCCGAGAACGGGTTCAGCCAACCTCTGCCGGCTCGTCCTTACCCTGTAGTCGCTCACGGCCGCGCTGCACGGCGGCGATGAACTTCGAGAGGTTCACCTCGAGCGTATTCAAGATCTCATCTGCGTAGTCCTCGGCACCTAGGCGGATCTCCCGCTCTCTCGTACGTGCGTCCTCGACGATGTCCTCGGCGGCGCGCTCGGCCTGCTTGGTGACCTCCTCCTCGCCCACCAGCCGCTCCTGACGCTCGCGCGCTTCCTTGACGATCCGCTCGGCCTCCTTCTTGGCCTCCGCGAGCATCTCTTGACGCTCCTTCACGATCCACCTCGCCTGCTTGATCTCCTCAGGGATGGTGGCGCGCATCTGGTCGAGGATGTCGTAGATCTCCTCCTTGTCCACCCTCACCTGATCGGTCAGGGGCACAGGCTTGGCGTTGTGCACCAAGTCATCTAGCTTGTCGATCAGTACCAGGACATCCATTGCGTCTCCAAGTTCGTCAGCGTCTCAGCTCTTCCTGCAACCTTCTGGCGACCTCGTCGGGGACGAGATCATCGATCCTGCCCCCGAACGTCGCCAGCTCCTTCACGCCACTCGAGGACAGAAAACTGTACTGCGGGCTGGCCATCAGGTAAACCGACTCTATCTCGGGGTCCTGTCGGCGGTTGAGCTGGTTCATCTCCAGCTCGTACTCGAAGTCCGATATCGCCCGCAGTCCCTTCACGATCGCCTTCGCCCCCACATGCCTCGCAAACTCGACGACGAGCGTGCTGAACGGCTCGGCCCTCACCCCGTCCAAGCCCGCGATCGCACGCTCGATAAAGCCCATCCGCTCATCGATCCCGAACAGCGCCTTGTCCTTACGCACCGAGTGGTTAACGACCGCCACCACGACCTCGTCATATAAAGCCGCTGCCCTGCGGATCACATCCAGATGACCGTTCGTGATCGGGTCATACGAGCCCGGGCACACCACGATCGACTTCTCGCAGGGGGTCATCACTCAGGGCTTGTGCAGGTCATTGATAACGTGGATTGTGATCGATGTGTCGCCATATCGGCGCTCCCTCACGATCTCCCAAGGCAGCTCTAGCGGCGCTCGCCGATCGCTCTCGACGACCACGCGCGCCTTTGGTGCCAGCAGCGACACCAGGGCCACCGATAACTCGCGTCCCAAGTCGCTTGCCCGCCTATACGGGGGGTCGATCAACACCAGATCGTACGTCTCCGCGCGCGCTCGTGCACTCCGCAGCGCACTAAGTGCCTCACCGCGCCGCACCTCTGCCTCGCCCGCCTCCAGGCCGAGAGCCTCCAGATTGCCCGCCAGCGCCTCGAGCGCATCCCCATCGCGCTCGACGAACACCGCCCGCTTCGCGCCTCTCGACAGCGCCTCGATCCCCAGCGCGCCCGTGCCGGCGAACAGGTCGAGCACCTCCTCATCCTCCACCGTGCCGAGCATCGAGAAGACTGCCTCCCGCACTCTCTCGGATGTCGGCCGGGTGGTGGCCGTGCCCCTCGGCGCCTTCAGCCGCCTGCCGCCCCAGCGTCCGGCGATCACCCTCACGCCGGGATCGGCTCAAGCGCCTCGGAGCCGACCGCGTGCTCCAGCACCTCGCTCAGCAGCGCGTGCTCGGGCTTCTCGAGCTCCGGATCCGTCGCGACGATCTGGAGCGCGCGCTCGCGCGCTCGCTCCAGTAGCGCTGCATCCTCCGGCAGGCATGCCACTACGAACCGACCAAGGCCCGATTGGCGAGTTCCCACCAGATCACCCTCACTACGCAGCTCCAGATCTATCTCCGCCAGTCTGAAGCCGTCGGCGTTATTGACCAGGGCACGCAGCCGAGCCGAGCTGGCGGGTGGGTGGGACGTGGCAAGAAAGCACATCGATTGATGCTCGCCGCGCCCGATGCGTCCGCGCAGCTGATGCAGCTGAGATATCCCGAAGCGCTCGGCATTCTCCACCAGCATCACTGTGGCGTTAGGCACATCAATGCCCACCTCGATCACCGTAGTCGTGACCAGCACATCAGCCTCGCCGGAAGCAAAAGCGGCCATTGCCTGTTGCTTCTCATGCGAGCGCATCTGACCGTGCAGGAGAACCAGTCGAGACCCCTCCAGCTCGCTTCTTCTGAGGCGCTCGAACTCGGCAGTCGCGGCACGCGCCTCGTGGGAGGACTGCACTGCCCCGCCCAGCTGGGCGATTTGACTGTCTGACTCCTCCACCAGTGGACAGACTACGAACGCCTGACGGCCCGCGTCCAGCTGCTCACGCAGATCACGGTAGGCATCCGCGCGTGCTTGCTCGCCCGCCACGATGCGCGTCTGGATCGCCTGCCTTCCTCTGGGCAGCTCGCGCAGAACGCTCACGTCGAGATCCCCATACCTCGCCAGCGCGAGCGTCCGCGGGATCGGCGTAGCGGTCATGTGCAGCACGTGTGGCGCAGTCCCATCGCCGCCCGCCGCCAGGGCTCCCTTCCCGTCCAGCGCCGCCCGCTGACGCACTCCGAAGCGATGCTGCTCGTCGACCACCGCCACAGCCAGCGCCCGGAAGCTGACATCTGGCTCGATCAACGCATGCGTGCCGACGAGCAGTCCCAGCTCGCCACTCTCGAGCTTGCCCAGGATGTCGGTGCGACGGCGTGCCGGGGTCGAACCGGTCAGCAGCGCGGCGGATACCTGCTCGCTGCCAAGCAGCGCCTGCACAGTGGCGAAATGCTGCTCGGCGAGCGTCTCTGTCGGCGCCATCAGCGCGGCTTGGCGTCCATGCTCCACCGCGCGCAACATCGCGTACAGCGCCACCACCGTCTTGCCGCTGCCCACCTCCCCCATCAGCAGCCGCTGCATGGGGCGCACCGTCGCCAACTCTTCGCGAATCCTCTCCACCGCCCTGCGCTGATCGCCCGTGAGCTCAAATGGCAGGCTGTCCTTCAGCCAGCGCTCGCTCAACCCCGGCGGCTCGCCGCACCGGTAAGCGCTCGTGCTCTCCCGCCTTCTGGCCCGCCGTCTCAGGAACACCAGCTGCGTCAACAGCAGCTCCTCAAACGCCAGCCGCTCCCGGCCCGCCTCACGATCCTCCGCAGTGTGCGGGAAATGCATCGCCGCCAGCGCGCTCTTACGGTCCGGCAGATCCTCGCTCACTCTCGTCGCCGCAGACAGCGCCTCGGGTACATGCGCCAGCGCATCCTTCACACCCTGCACGAGCGTCAATATCTGCGTCGAGCTCACACCATCCGTCGCCGGGTAGTGGGCGATCTCGCCCGGCGCATCGGTCTCACCAACACCGAGGCTCTCGCCGAGCGCATGGTGAGCGACGCTAAATCCTCCTCGCTCATCGGCCTTTCCGTGTAGCAACAGGCGCGTCCCGGGACCGTATCGCTGGACGAGCCAGGGCTGGTTGAAGAACGTCGCGCGCATACTCCCGGTCGCGTCGAACACTGTCGCCTCCACCAGCGGCTTCATCCCCCGTCGCCTCACCGGCCGCGCGCCGATCTTTCGCACCTGCACCGCGACCGTCGCCTGCGCACCCGCTTGCAGGGCGGCCACGGTACGCGCCTCGCGGATGTCCCTGGGCAGGTGCTCCAGCAGCGCACCGACGCTCGTCAGCCCGAGCGCCTCCAGACCGTCTGCCAGCTTCCCAGGCGGCACATCCAGCAGGTCTTTCAATCGCGACGGCCTCGGCCAGCGCACGGGCGCCCCGAGCATCTCCTCCCGGCTCAGGTATCTCTCGGACGCGAACCCACGCAGCCCTTCCGGCGCAGTGTGTGCAGGATCCTGCGTTGAGATCATCGTGGCTGTCGCGGCCGAGGACATCTCAGCCACCCATCATGAACTGCGCGGCGGTCGTCACTCCGCGGCCAGCAGCCACCAGTAGGCGGGCTGGCCGCCGTGGCGAAGCTCGAGCTCGACCCCGCCACTCAGGAGCCCCGCAACCTCCTCGCTCGCAAGCGGCGCGTCCTCACCCGCGAGCACACTGATCAGCTCCGCGTCGTCGGCAAGCGCCTCGAGGACAGCCCGCAGAGTCTCACCAGGGTCACCCCATGCGATCACCTCGTCTGCCACGAATCCCACCGCCTCGCCGCGAGAAAAGCGTCCCTGTGAGTCGTCGCGAGCCGCTTGCGCGACCGCCCCCGTGCGCAGGTGTGTTAGCGCCTGTATCAGCGTCTGCGCGTTCTCCTCCACCGTACGGTCGGGCGCCAGCGCGACCGCGGCCGCGAGCCCCGCCTGCTGGCTGGTGGCAGGCGCCACGAGCACCTGCTTGTCCGACAGCTCGGCCGCGTGCTCGGCCGCCATGATCACGTTGGCGCTGTTCGGCAGCACCACCACCTCCTCGGCCGGCACCTCGTGAATCCCAGCCAGCAGGTCATAGGTGGAAGGGTTGAGCGTCGGACCTCCGTCGATCGTATGCACACCCAGCTCTCTGAACATCGCCTGAAGTCCATCGCCGCTGACAACCGCCACCGCCCCGCAGCGCACCCGTGGTCGCTCAGCGCTCGCCTCCTCGGCTCCCCTCAGGCGCTCGTCTCGCTCGGTGATCTGTATCTGCATGTCGGCGACGTCGAGGCGGGAGACTTCGCCAACGCTCGCGAACACCGCGGTGGCCTGTTCGGGCTCGTCGGTATGCACATGCACCTTCAGCGTCGTCGAATCGCCTACAACCAGGACCGAGTCACCGAGTTTCTCGAGCAGCGCGATGAAGCGGCCCGGCACAAGGTCACTGCCCGTTACGGCGAAGTTGGTGCAGAAGCGATACGTGCTCGAGTGATGCTCGGGGTGACTGATGCGCGCGGGCGCGTGGTGATCGAGCTCGGGCGGATCGTCACCGCGCAACGCGGCCACGACGCCGGCGAAGATGATTGTCAACCCATAGCCACCCGCGTCCACCACGCCAGCGTCGCGCAGCGCTGCCAGCAGCTCGGGACCGCGCTTGACCGACTCCTGCCCCGTCCTCACCGCCCGCTCCAACGCCGCGGCAATCGCCGCATCCTGCAGCCCCGGCTCCGCGTCGGGGTCCAAGCGCGGATCTTCTGGACTATGCGCGAGATCGGTCATGATCTGGTGGGCCATCTCGCGCGCCACAGTCAGGATCGTGCCCTCCGCGGGCTCGCGCACCGAGGAATAGGCCCGATCCGCGGCGTTGGCCAACGCCGCCCCGATCAGCGTTGCGTCGATCAGCTCGCCCGGGCGGCTGACCAGCTCCTCGGCAGCGCCGCGAATCAGCTGGGAGAGGATCACTCCCGAATTACCGCGTGCTCCCAACAGCGCCGCGCGGGCGACAGATTGCACGATCTCCTCACGCCCGATCTCGTCGATCGTGCGTTCCTCGTTGCTTCCCTGCAGGCGGTCGAGCTCAGCCAGCACCGCGCGCAGCGTGAGCGCCATGTTGTCGCCGGTGTCCCCGTCGGCGACCGGAAACACGTTGAGGTCGTTGACCTCCTCGCGTCGCGATTCCAGGTGCGCCAGCGCCCCCGCCACCGCCGCGCGAAAACGAACCAGATTGGTATCGCTCACAGCGACACGTCTATCAGGTTCGCTCAGAGAGCCTTCGTGACCTTGCCGGCTTTCAGACAGCGGGTGCACACGTAGACGCGCTTGGGCGCCCTGCCCACGAGGATCCTCACCTTTTGCAGGTTCGGGTCAAAGCGCCGCTTGGTGGCGACCATCGAGTGGCTGCGGCTCTGACCGAAGGCCGGACCCTTTCCGCAGCTATGACACACCTTTGCCATACGATCCGGCAGTCTAGCCGCTCGAGAACTCGCGGCGCAGCGCCGCCATCCGCAGCACGGCCTCGGCGGCGTGGCGGCCCTGATCGCGCTTTCCGCCCCCGGCGCGCGCGAGCGCCTGCTCCATCGTCGCACACGTCAGCACCCCGAACGCGCACGGCACGCCCGTCTCAAGCGCCACCCGCATCACCCCCCGCGCGGTCTCGGCACAGACGTAGTCATAGTGGTCGGTCTCGCCTTTGACCACTGCTCCCAAGCACGCCACTCCCGCAAAGCGCCCGGACTTCGCCGCGTAGCTCGCTGCGAGCGGCAGCTCGAATGCGCCAGGCACGTCGAACACTCGCACCTCTGGGTGCCCGGCCGCGGCGAACGCCCCCCTCGCCCCCTCCAGTAGGCGCTCAGCCAACTGCTCGTAGAAGCGCCCGATGACGATCGCGTAAGAGTCGCTCACCGCTCGCCCTCGGTGTCATCGCTGCGCCCGGCCCGGTCATGCTCGCGCTCGGCATGCATCAGCTCCTCGTCGAGGTTCAATCCCTGGTGGTGCAGGGTGTGCCCCATACGACGCGCCTTCGTACGCATGTACTCCTCGTTGTGCACATTCGGGGCATGCTCGATCGGGATCTGGGCGCTTACCGAGAGCCCGTAACCCTCCAACCCTCGAATCTTCTTGGGATTGTTTGTGAGGATCCTGATCGAGGAGAGTCCGAGGTCGACGAGGATCTGCGCGCCGATCCCATAGTCGCGCAGGTCGGCGGGCAGCCCTAGCTGGAGGTTGGCCTCCACCGTGTCCAGACCATCCTCCTGCAAGCGATAGGCCTTAAGCTTGTTCAGCAGGCCGATGCCCCGGCCCTCCTGGGCTAGATACAGCAACACCCCCTCGCCCTCGGCCTCGATCATCGCCAGCGCCGACTCGAGCTGTTCGCCACAATCGCAGCGCAGCGAGTGAAACACGTCGCCTGTGAGGCACTCGGAGTGCACGCGCACGAGCACGTCGCTGCGCCCCGATACATCGCCCTTGACGAGCGCCACGTGGTGCTTCTCATCGAGGAATGAGCGGTAACCGACGACTTCGAACTCGCCGAACGCGGTCGGCAGCCGCGCCGCGGCGACCCGCTCGACGAGTTTGTCGTGACGCCTGCGGTAGGCGATCAGGTCGGCGATCGTGATCATCTTCAGCTCGTGCCGCGCGCAGTAGCCGGCGAGATCATCCACCCGCGCCATCGTCCCGTCGTCGTTCATCACCTCGCAGATCACCCCCGCTGGGTTCAGCCCGGCAAGGCGCGCGAGGTCGACCGCCGCCTCGGTCTGACCGGTGCGCTCGAGTACGCCCCCGGCGCGCGACTTCAGCGGAAAGATATGCCCGGGCTGAACGAGGTCCCGAGGGTGGGTCTCCGGGTCGATCGCCACCTGGATCGTGCGTGCTCGGTCGTGCGCGGAGATCCCTGTGGTCACGCCCTCACGCGCCTCGATCGACACCGTGAACGGCGTCTCGAACGACGATTCGTTCTTAGCTGCCATCAGCTCCAAGCCCAGCTCCTCGCAGCGCTCGGGGGTCAGCGACAGGCAGATCAGCCCACGACCCTCCTTGGCCATGAAGTTGATCGCCTCGGGGGTGGCGAACTGTGCCGCCAGCGTCAGATCGCCCTCATTCTCGCGTTGCTCGTCATCGCACACCACGACCATCCGTCCCGCTCGGATCTCTTCGAGCGCCTCCTCGATCGTGGCGAACGGGGTGACTGTACGGGTCTCGCTCATGTTCTTCTCTCCAGTAGTCGCTCTATGTGCTTTGCCAGCACATCGACCTCCAGGTTGACCCGATCTCCGACAGCAGCTTCCCCCAAATTGGTGCGCTCCAGCGTCTCCGGGATGATGGAGACCTCAAAACCATCGTCGTGCAGCGCGCTGATTGTCAGGCTAACGCCGTCCACTGCGACGGACCCCTTCTCGACCAGGTAGCGCCCCACCCTGGGCTCGCTGTCGATCCGTAGTACGCGCGCGAATCCCTGCTCGCGAATCTCACTCACCGTGCCGGTGCCGTCGACGTGGCCCTGCACGACGTGGCCGCCGAGACGGCCGTCGGCCCGTAGGGCCAGCTCGAGGTTGACCCTCGCCCCAGGCTCCAGCGCCCCCAGCGCGGAGGAGCGCAGCGTCTCAATCATCGCCGTCGCCGCGAATCCCCCGTCGCGGATATCGGTCGCGGTCAGGCACACGCCGTTGACGGCGACCGAGTCGCCCTGCTCCAGCTCGCTCGCGAGACTCGTCCCGATCCGCAGCGTCGCGCCCTCGCCGCTGTGCTCCAACGCCCTCACGCTACCGAGGTCCGCGATCAGGCCGGTGAACATCACCACTCACGCAATCGCGCAGAGATCAACAGGTCCTCGCCGACACGCTCGCAGTCGAAGGTGAGCGCGCGCAGTGCCTCGGAGATCTGCTCGACCCCCTTCCCCTCCAAGGGATCGCGAGCCGCGCTCCCGCCCAGCAGCAGCGGCGCCAGGAACAGACGAATCTCGTCGATCTCGCCCGCGTCCAAGAACGCCCCCGCGAGATGCGGTCCGCCCTCCAGCAGCACCGCCGTGACATCCAGTGCCCCCAGCTGCTCGAGCCCTGAGCGGACCCGCGCCGGCTCGTTCTCGCCGGTGGCCACCAGCACCTGTACCCCGGCCGCCTCCAGCGCGTCGGTGTCCGCCCGCGCCGCCGCTCGCGAGACAACCACCGTGAGCGGTATCTCCGCGGCTGCGGCCACCAGCTGGGAAGTGGGCGGCAGTCGCGCGAGCGAATCGAACACTACGCGTCGCGGCTGGTGGGGCAGCTCCTCTGCCAGCCCCTCCGGCCGCGCCGTCAGCCGCGGATCGTCCGCCAGCGCCGTGCCGATACCCACGACTACCGCGTCAACCGAGGCGCGCCAGCGATGAGCCAGCTCACGGCTGTCCTCGCCGCTGATCCACTGGGAGTCGCCGGTACGGGTCGCGACCTTGCCGTCGAGCGTCATCGCGGACTTGAACAGCACCCACGGGCGCCCGACGCGGGCGTGCTTGCGGAAAGCCTGGTTGAGCAGCCGCGCCCGCGCCGCCAGCTCACTGTCGGCGAGCAGCACCTCCACGCCCTCGTCGCGCAGGATCCCCAAGCCGCGACCCGCAGCCTTCTCGGTGGGATCGTCGGAGGCGACAAAGACCCGCTTGATCCCCGCCTGCAGGATTGCATCGGTGCATGGCGGGGTCTTGCCCTCGTGACAGCACGGCTCCAGCGACACATACAGCGTCGCTCCGCTCAGGTCCGCCACGCCACACGCCTCGATCGCATTGACCTCCGCGTGCACTCCACCGAACTCTTCGTGCCAGCCCTCGCCCAGCACCTCGCCACCGCGAGCGACCACAGCACCCACAACCGGATTGGGCTTGACCGCGCCGACACCGTTGCGCGCCAGCTCGATCGCCCGCGCCAAGTGCTCCCTATCGGTGTCAGTGCAGGTGCTCACGTATACATCCAGGATAACCCGGCTCAGCCCGCGCACCGACCACCGTGGAGCCGGTAGACAGTCATCTCCGGCCCCGGACGGTCATAGGCGAGCGGGTAGAAGTCAAAGCTCCAGTCGAAGTCAAACGCCACCGGACGCTGTCCCTGCGAGTACGGCGAGACGCGGTAGACGACCTCGCCCTGCCTGGCAAGCGCCGTGTAGTAGGCGATTGCATGGGGCACCGCCTTCCGATCGGCATACGCGCGCCCTGACTGGGTGGAGCCGCTCACCACCCAGCAGTATCCGTGGCGCTCGTAATAGGAGATCAGCGCTGGAGCGAGCGTGCGCTCGTAGTTCTCGATGCCCACTTGGGTGGCGTTCTGCTCGGGTTCGAGCTCGCCGCCGGCGGAGATCCTCGACAGCGTCGAGGGGTACTTCTTCCAGCGCTCACCCCACGTATCGGGCGCGACCGGCTCGACCATGATCGGCGTGCCGGCCGGGATGTGAGCGACCATCCATGCCCGCGTCATGTTGCGCGTGTCTGCGCGCGAGAGCACCAGGCCCGAATGGAGGCTGTAAAAGAGCCCCTGCGCCAGCAGCACCGCGACGAGCGCCGCGACGATCCCGACGCGGAGCTTTCGCGGGGCGGCGGCGTCTGCCAGCTGCAATGCGAAGAATGCCGCCAGCAGGCACAGAATCGGGAGGATCGGCAACAGCCAGCGCCCGAAGTAGCGGCCCTGGAGACCCATGAATGCGAGGAACAGCAGCGGCGCCGGCACCAGCAGCCAGCCAACCGCCCGAAGACCGGCCAGCTGGTTCCTGCGCCACACCGCAAGCGCTCCACCGAGCGCCGCCAGCGCCGGCACCCACCCGAGACCCCAGGTGAGCGACCACAGGTAGTAGAGAANNGCGCCGAGCTTGCCCTGCGCTTCCCCGGAGAGCGTCGACTGATGTACGAGTCCGGAATGGAAGCTCTGGAAGTCGAGCACCGCGTAGGGATTCGCCACCACAAAGGCAACCAGCGCGCCTGTCCCCGCGAGCACGAAGCCGGTCACAGCCCGGCGGCCGATCAAATATGCGCGCTCGCCCGGTTCGACCCTCAGATAGCGAGTCGTGGCCGCCGCCACCAACGGCAACACGACGATCCCGGCTGTGTACTTCGTAGCGCAGGCGAGACCAAGCCCGATGCCCGCCAGCAGGTAGTCCCGCAGGCGGCCTTTGCGCAGCACGCCCGCGCTNNGCCTCGATCGCCGCCGCGAGCAGACCGACACCGCGCCCGAACAGGCGCGCACCCGTCGCGTACAGTAGCCACAGCGCCGCCGTGCCGAGCAGCGCGGCGACCACGCGTGCGAGCGTGTAGACCTCACTGGGGTGGGACGCAAGCGCGTGCCGCGCCCCCGCTCCGCCGCCGAACCAGACGGCGAAGACGATGTGCAGCACGTATGTGAACGCCGGGGGATTGGCGAAGTAGTGAGGGTTNNTTGTACGCGTAGGGCAGCCCCTGCGCGACGCCCCACAGCCGGAGCGCCAACCCTCCTCCGAGTACGACGGCCAACCCCGGCCACGCCCACCGCCGGGGGATTTCAGCAGTTGCCATAGATCGCGTAGTAGTGGCTCGTGAAGATGCGTTTGAAGCCGGCGAGCGGGATCTGGTCGCG
>PLBZ01000006.1:7662-12273 GCA_003134675.1 Solirubrobacterales bacterium | reverse complement strand
GTCGCCGCCGCCGCGCAGGTAGAGGTTTCCTTCCCAGATGCCGCCCGGGGCGAGGTGGCCGCTGCCGAGCACGTTGGTCGACAGGCGCGCGGCTGCTTCCATCAGCTCGAGCGCGGTGGTGGCGGTGTAGAGCTTCTCGACGGAGGCCGGTGGGCGGAGGGTCTCGGCGCGCTCGGTGAAGAGCGGCTGATGGGCGGTGAGGTCGTATACGTAGGCGCCGGAGAGCGGGCCGGCGACCTGCAGCTGGTGGCTGAGATCCGCCTGAAGGGAGACGGATTCGGTGGAGGCGCTCGTCTCCGACGGCGCCAGGCAGCAGGCGCAGAGGGCCGCGAGCAGCGCGCGGCGGAGCAGCGGTGGCAGGGGGGCGAGCGAGGGAGGGCGATTCCGGGGCAAGGAACCGTAAAATGAATCGAGCATGGGCAAGGTTGTCAAGCTGGAACCTACGGCCAAGGGGCGGGCTGCGTCTTCTCGGGGGGTGTCCGGGAGGAAAAAGCGCGGAACCGCGGGCGCTCGGCCGAGAGGCCGCAGGCACAGCCACAAGACGGCGCTCGTGCTGGGCGGCGGCGGCTTCACCGGGGGGGTGTATGAGATCGGCGCGCTGCGGGCGCTCGATCTGTTGGCGGTCAACAGCACGGTCAACCAGTTCGACGTTTACGTGGGAACCTCGGCGGGGTCGTTCATCGCTGCGTTGTGCGCCAACGGCGTGACGCCGGAGGAGATGATGCGGGTGGTCACCCACCAGGGCAAAGCGCCGTTCCGCGAGGTCGACCTCGGCGATCTGCTGCACCTCAACCTGCTCGAGTTCGCGCGCACGGGCGCGCTGCTGCCGTTGCGGGTTCTCTCGCTGGCGCGCCAGGCGGTGGCCCAGCGGGGACAGGTGTCGGCGATGGATGTGCTGATCGGACTTGCGCAGGGGCTGCCCTCCGGCGCGTATACGGGCGGGGGGATCGAGAGCTATCTGCAGAAGGTGCTGAGCGAGCCGGGCCGCAGCGACGACTTCGGAGAGCTCAGGCGCGAGCTGTACCTGACGGCCACCGACCTCGATACGTGCGAGCGGATCGTGTTCGGCGCGGAGGGATACGACGACGTGCCGATCTCCACCGCGGTGCGCGCCTCGGGGGCGCTGCCGATGGTGTACGCGCCGGTGGAGGTGAAGGGCCGGGAGCTGATCGACGGGGGGATCATGTCGACCACGAACCTGGACATAGCGGTGCAGGCGGGCGCCAAGCTGGTGGTGGTGATCAACCCGCTGGTGCCGTTCGTGAACGACTTCGCCGAGAGCGTCAGGACGCTGCGGGGGACACGTCCGCGGAGGGTCTCGGACATGGGCTTTGCGCAGATCGGATATCAGGCGTTCAAGCTGCTCGCCCACCAGCGGCTGCACGAGCTGGCCCAGGGCTGGGAGAAGCGCTATCCGGGTGTGGACATCGTGCTGATCGAGCCTAAGCCGGCCGACGAGCTGATGTTCCAGACCTCGATGATGAACTTCACCTCGCGCGTGGAGATCGCGCGTCATGGCTTCCAGTCGGTGACGAAGCATCTCGTCGGCGAATACGACCACTACCGCGAGATCTGCGAGCGGCACGGGATCGAGATCTCGGCCAAGCGGGTGAAGAAGGTGGTCGAGCACTTCGACGACGAGCAGGAGGAGGTGAGCGCCTGGCGGAAGATCCTCGAGGGCACGACCGGCGCCCTGTTGCGCCAAGCCGGCTCAGCGGGCTAGAGAAGCGCTTTGTCGAGCGCCCCGAGCAGGCGCTCGGAGCACGCGGCGTCGCGCACGCTGATGCGCACGTGACGGGGCTCGCCGAGGGCATCCCCGCCGGCCACGAGCACGCCGGCGCGCGCCAGCCGCGCAACCAGCTCGCCGCCGTCGAGGGAGGGGTGGGCGGCCCACAGGAAGTTGGCCTGGCTGTCGGTGACCTCGAAGCTTCGCTCGCGCAGGGCGGCGGTCAGCGTGACGCGCTCGGCGCAGATCAGTCCTACGCGCTCGGCCAGCAGCTCCGAGCAGCTGCGCAGCGCCTCCAGCGCCCCGGCCTGGGAGACCTCGGAGACGCCGAGGTCGGGCGCGAGCTCGGCCAGCAGGTCCTCTGAGCCGGGAGCTCCGAGGGCGTAGCCGACGCGCAGCCCGGCAAGGCCCCAGGCCTTGGAGAAGCTGCGGAAGACGAGCAGGCGCGGGTGGTGCTCGAGCAGCTCCAGGGAGCTGTCGGTGGGCTGGGCGTCGGCGAACTCGACGAGCGACTCGTCNNTCGTTGGGGCTGGCCAGCGCGATCACGCGGGTGTCGTGCTCGCCGGCGGCCTCTAGCAGCGCGTCGATCCCGCCGCTAATGGGCACGGCGTGGCCATGGGCGCGGCGGGCCATGATCGGGTACAGGGGGTAGGAGGGCCAGGAGGTGATCAGCCGCTGGCCCGGCGCGATCAGCGCGCGTGTGGCGGAGCTGAGCAGCTCGGCGGCGCCGTTGCCGAGGATCAGCCGGCCGGAGTCGACGCCGTGACGGGTGGCGAGCTCGTCGTGCAATTGAGAGCCGCGCAGGTGGGGATAGCGTTGCAGGCCACGGCGGGCGATGAACGTGATCGCTGTGACGATGCTGGGGTGGGCAAGCTCTGGCCAGGTGGTCTGGGAGAGGTCGAGCGTCTCCACGCGGGCGAGCGCCTTGCGCCTGCGCTCGGCGGCTTGCGCGCGCAGGCCCTGGTTGACTTCCTCCTCGGACATCGCTTCGAACTGGCGGTAGTAGTCGAGCAGGCCCATGGCTCAGCGACGGTGCAGGACGCTGCTCATCTATGCGGCGCCGCCGCCGGAGAAGGCGCTCGAGCCGGGGCCGTGAATGATCAAGAACCAGATCAGGAAGAGCCCGGCGCAGATCACCGCGGTGATCGCGAAGACCCTTCCGAGCGCTCCTGTGCGCTGGTCGTGACCGGCGGCGCGACGCACGAGGATCCATGCCTCGTCGAGACGGCGCAGGATCGAGAGCGCTCCGAAGAGGAACGCGAACAGCCCGACGAACGAGATGAGGATGCCGAAGCTGACGCTGCCTGAGAGGTAGTCGGCCTGCGAGCCGAGCCACAGGCAGGCGAGCGGGATCGGTCCCCAGCAGAGCAGGCTGAGGATGATGATCGCGCTGAGCAGGATGCCGGCCAGCGAACCGTCGATGCGCCGGCGCAGCGCGCTGCCGCGCTGGGGCAGCGCGCGAAAACGGAGAGGGGCGGTGCCGGGCCGGCGCCCGACGAACAGGCCGCCGTTATCAGCAGGATCGTTGCGCATCGATTCCTGCGCGTTCATGAGACTCATGGTAACGCGAATAGAGCGGGAGTTGTCGCGAATCGCTGCGCATCTCCACCCTATGTTCGCAGCTATGCGGCCGACTACCGGTCAGCCGGCATACAGCGCGTCGAAGAGGTCGGCGTATTGCTCGTTGACGACGTTGCGCTTGACCTTCAACGTCGGCGTCAGCTCGCCGGTCGCCTGGGAGAGGTCGTGGTCGAGGATCACGAACTTCTTGACCTGCTCGACCTGCGCGTATTTCTCATTGACGCGGTCGAGAACCTGCTGGATCAGCGAGCGTATCTCGGCAGAGCGCGCGAGCGAGGGGATGTCCTGCGGCAGGTCGTGCTCGGAGGCGTATGTGGGGATCTCTTCCTCGTCGAGGGTGATCAGCACGACGGGGTAGGGGCGCTGGTCGCCGTGCATGACCGCCTGGGAGATCCAGCGGCATTGCTTGAGGTCGTTCTCGATGTTCGCGGGCGTCAGGTTCTTGCCGCCGGCGGTGATGATGATGTCCTTCTTGCGACCGGTGATCGAGAGGTAGCCGTCCTCGTCGATCGAGCCGAGGTCGCCGGTGTGCATCCAGCCGTCCTCGACCGCGCCGAAGCTATCTTCTGCGCGGTTGTGGTAGCCGGCGAAGATGTTCGGGCCTTTGATCAGGATCTCGCCGTCGTCGGCGATCTTCAGCTCGACCCCCGGCAGGGCGCGCCCGACGGTGCCGAAGCGGTGGTTTGAGACCGTCGAGACGGTCGCGGCCGTGGCCGTCTCGGTCATGCCGTAGCCCTCGAGCACCGGCACACCGCAGGCCCAGAAGAATTCGAGGATCTCTTTGGCGATCGGCGCGGCGCCGCTGGTGGCGTGGCGTACGTTCCCGCCGAAGATCGAGCGGACGAGCTTGAACAGCTCCTCGTCGGCTTCGTCGAAGGGCTTCTGCAGCTCCTCGGGCACAGGTTCGCCGCGGTTGATCATGTCGCGCACCTTCACGCCGAGCTCGATCGCCTCCTGGGCGCGACGGCGCTCCTCGGGCGGCTTGGCCTCGATCGCGCCGTGGGCGAGCGTGTAGATCTTCTCGAAGATGCGCGGCACCGAGGGCAGGTATGTGGGTTTGACCTCCATCAGCTCTCCCACGATCTGCTTGGTGTCGCCGCCGAAGTAGGCGAGCGTGCCGCCGAGGTCGAAGACGGCGAGTTGGATCAGCAGCGCGAAGGAGTGGGCGAGCGGCAGATAGAGGTAGATGACCTCGTCGTCGGTGATCTCGCCGCTCTCGCCGATCATGTCGACGATTGCGCGGTAGTTGCCATGGGTGAGCACGCAGCCCTTCGGGGGGCCGGTGGTGCCGGAGGTGTAGATGA
>PLBZ01000006.1:0-7573 GCA_003134675.1 Solirubrobacterales bacterium | reverse complement strand
GCGAGCTGCTCGTCGTTCTCGCAGACGATCGCGCAAGCATCGGAGTCGGAGATGACCCAGAGGCACTCCTCGGGGGAGTTGGTCTGGTAGATCGGGACGACGACGGCGCCGGCGGCGGTTGCGGCGAGGTCGGCGTAGGACCACTCGGGACGGGTGTTGGCGAGGATGCAGATGCGCTCGCCGGGTGCGAGGCCGAGGTCGATCAGCCCGAGGGCGATCTCCTGCACGGTGGTGGCGAGCTCGGCATAGGTGACGTCGTGCCAGGCGCCGTCGCGCTTGAAGCGCACGGCGGTCTTCTCCGCGTGCTCAGTGGCAGCGCGGGGGATCATGTCGGCAATTGTGCGCGATCCCGTGCTTGACACCGTGGCGGTGGCCTCCATAGCGACTCTCCTCCTTGACTCAGGCTTGAGTGACCCTTGAATCTTAGTCCGGGGGGGCGCTTTGTGTGTCACGATCGCGGGCGGAGGCTGTGGGCAGGAGGGACGGCGGGGAGCAGTGTGTGGGATACTGGCGATTGCGTCGGGGCGTGGCGCAGCCTGGTAGCGCGCGCCGTTCGGGTCGGCGAGGTCCCCGGTTCGAATCCGGGCGCCCCGATATTTTTGTGTGCGAAGGCAGGCGAACAGCAGCGAACAGGTGAGCGGGGCGTGGAGATGGGGTTTTTCTTCATGCCGACCCTGTTGAAAGCCCAAAACGGCCTGGAAATCCACCAGAACAAGAAGCACGGCGCTGGTGTAGGCATCGAGTGGGCGGCCCCGCTCAAAATACAATGGGCCTGTGAGCGGAAAGAGACTGCCAGGTGGGGTGGTGCATAAACTGCCTACGGACCTGCGCGAGGCGCTGATCGCCAACGAGACGGCACTCGAGGCCTGGAAGGACATCACGCCTTTGGCCCGCAACGAGTTCATCTGCTGGGTCGAGGATGCCAAGCAGGGGACCACCCGAGAGCGCCGCATCCGGCGGACCCAGGAAGAGCTCGAGGAGGGCAAGCGCCGGCCCTGCTGCTGGCCGGGGTGCAAGCACCGCGAACGCAACGGCAGTTAGCGTTCGCGCGATCGGAGAGCACCTCGGCTTTCGCGACTCGCGCAACGGCGAGTCCGGCGCGAGCGCCCGCGCAGGACCGTCCGCCTCAGGCTTTTCTTCTTCCTTTGGCTTTGGTCGCCGTTTTGCCTTTGAGTTTCGCCGGCGCTTTGCGTTTGGCCGAGGCTTTCGCTTTCGTTTTCGACGCCGGTTTGGGTTTCGCGACCGTCGTCGCCGCTTTGGCTGCGGCGCCCACGGCGCGCCCGACGGCCTTGACCGCCTCCTCACCTGCATTTGCCGCCCGCTTCGCCGCTGCTTTCGCGTCTTTTCCTGCGGTGCCGGCCGCCCGGCCCTGGCGCGTCGCAGCCGCCTTTTTTGCCGATGCTGAGCGCTGGGCTTTTGTCTGTCGCGCCATGCGGAGGTCTCCTGTCGTTCGAGGGGTCTGCCGCTTTATACCCCCTGGCGAGGATCGCAACATGGATCAGATCGTGGAAAGGCGCTACGGCGTCGTGTCCGTGGGGGAGTCTGGCGACGCGGCGCGCGGATAAGCCCCGGGACTGAGCCAGCGGCATTTATGGGGTTTTGAACTGGGCGCCCCGATTAGTTAGTCCTCTGCGGTTCTCGCGGAGATCTGCGCAGACGAGCATCGGGTCGACCTTGAATCACCTCAGTATCACGCGTGATACAATCGGTATATGGCTGAGGTCAGCATCCGAGATCTGCGCAACCACGGCGGCGACGTGGTCGATCGTGCCGCTCGTGGAGAGCAGATCACGATCACACGCTCGGGTAAGGCTGTCGCTGAGTTGCGGGCGATATCGCCGCGTGGGCTTTCGGCAGAGGCTCTATTGAGTCGCTGGCGGCGGTTGCCGTCTGTAGACCCCGCAGTGTTTCGTGAAGATGTTGATCGGCTGCTGGACGCGAGCCTGTGAGCGAGGAGCCGCCGCCCACGCGTGGAATCCTCGACACCTCGACGGTCATCCTCCTGGGGAAGCTCACAGACACGACAGCGCTCCCCACCGAACCGCTCATCACGGCCGTAACGCTTTCCGAGCTTTCGGTTGGTCCCCTGGTCGCCAACGGGGAGAGCGAACGCGTCGCGCGCCAATCTCAGCTTCAGCAGGCCGAGGCCGATTTCGAGCCGCTTCCGTTCGATGCGAGTGCCGCACGAGCTTTTGGGCGGGTGGCCGCCTCGCTGCGGCGTTCCGGCCGTAAGGCCACCGCGCGGACCTACGACGCGATGATCGCCGCCACGGCCCTCGCCAACGATCTGCCGGTCTACACCTGCAATCCCACAGATTTCAGCGGCATCGATGGCCTCGACGTGGTTGCGATTCCCGTGCCCGCGGATCCCCAGTAACCAAGCTAAACGCCGCCATTCGTCATTGAAGGGAAGTACCAAAGCGCCGGCGTGCGAGTGCCTGCGCCGGCCGGGTCTCGGGAAAGCGGGCGCCACTGGACAATTGTTTGATCGCCCACGGTGTGCTTAAGGGGCGGATCGGCTGTGGCCGAAGGTGATCCTGTACGCGCGGGCGCATGTATGCGTCGGGCTGCACGCCGAGTCCCGCGGAAACATGGCCAAGCGCGTGCAGCGAGAACCCACGATGCCCAGCCGAATCGAGATCAACTCCTCACAGCCGAGCCCGGCGGCGTTCGGGCTCTTTCAGCGCAAGCTCGATGCGCATACAAACGTGATCTCAGTCGAAGGAGAGCTCGATCTCTCGACAGCCCCGAGCCTGAAGTGGATGCTGATCGATGCGCTGCAGACGGAGGGCAGCCGGCTCGTTGTCGACCTCTCGCTTGCGACCTTCATAGACTCGACGGCGCTGGGTGTGCTCGTTGGCGTTACGAGGAGGCTCGCCGACGATGCGCGACTGGCGATAGTTTGCGCGCGGCCCAACGTGCTGAAGATCTTCGAGTACTCGGGGTTGGATGGGGTGTTCGCGATCTTCCCGACACTCGACGAGGCGCTCGCATACGCGCGGGGGCAGGAAGCTTGGGCGAACTGACTTGGGCGAACTGACCGACGCAGGCCTGTTGGCGAGCGAAACGAGCGAACGTCTGCCGCTCGGCCGCCCACGCCCGCGTTTGGCTGTGGCTGTCGTCCTCGGCTGCTGTGCGCTTGCCCTGGCGTGCATCCCCGCTGCTGCGGCCAAGCTGGACCACGTGAGGCCGATGCCTGGCGCGCCCACGCCGACCCAGACAGGCAACCCGCACCCGGCAGCTGCCGCGCCGGACCGAGGCCACCAGGAACAGCCAGGCCCGGGCCACCAGGGTCATGAACAGCCACGCCACCAAGAACAACCGGGTCCAGGCCATCAGGGAGAAGTGCAGCCAGGACATGAACAACAACCAGGTCCAGAACACCGGGATCAGCCAGGTCCAGGCCACCACGGACAGGACTCGGGCCATGGAGGACACGGGGACCGCTCCCACCAAGGACGCGAAGGGTCCGATCACCAACGAGCAAGCGTCAATAGACCGGCCACATCGCATGTGCCACCAACCGCTGCAGGCAAAGCGGCGGCACTCCCGGCTCCAGTGACCCATACCCCTGCACCCGTCCCGTCGACCGCGACGACGTCCACGACAACGACGCCGGCGCAAGTCGTGGGGATATCGCGACCAGCGCTCACCGGCCGCTCGCCGCATGCTGTGCGGGGTTCTCGGCACGCCCACAGCCGCCTCGCCAGGAGGCGTGCAACTCCGGCGGTTGCGTCCTCGCGGCGTGCGGTTGCGCTCGTGGCGGGGATCCCAGTTACGCCCGTACGCGCTACCCGGGCTGGGCGTGCGCGGAGAGCGGCGCATGGTCCGCCCACGCGCGGCCGCCAGTCGCCGATTGTGACGACGATCACCAGAATCGTCGGCGTAGTCCCCATGCCGGTGCGGATTCTCATAGGCGTTCTGCTCGCGCTTGCGCTCGCGCTGGGGGTACGCTCGCGCCTGGCTGCGCTGCGCGGCCGGCGGCTGGAGCAGCAACGTGGAGAGCTGCTCGAGGACGTGGGCCTGCTGCAGGCCGCGCTGCTGCCGCTGCTACCCGCCCGGCTCGGTCCGGTGGGCACCTCCGCTGCCTATCGACCGGCGGACGGTCCTGGAGCGGGCGGGGATTTCTACGATGTGTTTGCGCTCGAGGATGGTCAGCTGGCGGTGATCGTCGGCGATGTCTCCGGACACGGGCGTCAGGCGTTGCCCCATACGGCGCTCGTGCGCTTCACGCTGCGGGCGTATCTCGAGGCCGGTCTCTCGCCGCGGGACGCTGCGCAAACGGCGGGAGCTGTGCTCGAGCGCCAGCTAGGTGGGTCTCTCGCCACCGTCGTGGCGGCCACCTACCACCCACGCGACCGCATCCTCACCTATGCCTGCGCCGGTCATCCGCCACCGATCGTGCTTGGCTCACAGTCGATCGCGCCGATCACGCTCGGCGCCTCGCCGCCGATCGGAGCCGGCGTGCGGACCGGGACCCGCCAGACCGTGGTCTCTGTGCCGGGCTCTTCACAGGTCTGCTTCTACACCGATGGCGTTACAGAGGCGAGGATGGGATCAGAACTGTTCGGCGCCGAGCGGCTTGCGCGCACGCTCGCCGAGCTCGGGCCCCAGGCCACGGCATCGGCGCTCCTGGATCGGGTGGCCGCAGAGACAGACTCGCGTCCCGACGATATGGCCGCGTGCCTGCTGTGCGTCGAGGGAGGCGCCGATGCGCCGGTTGTGCTTGTCGAGGAGCTCGAGCTCGACCGCGTGCAGGCCGCAAGCGACCGGACCGAGCGATTCCTCCTAGCCTGTGGGGTGCAGCGCCGCGAGGTCATTGACCTCATGCGCTCGGCGCGCGTCGCCGCTGGGCGCTCCGGCACCGTCGTCCTCGAGTTGCGCCTTGCCGACGGGCCGCCGAAGGTTGCGTTGCGAAGCGACAATGTCGCGCTTCTTCACACACCCAACGCGAGCCAACGAGCGCAGCTGGAGGTGTCGCAGTGAACACTGAGCCGGCGCTCGCCCCAGATGCGGCGATTGTGTTGGGTATCGCATCCACCGCGATGCCGTTCGCACGCACTCCCGAGGCCGAGGCCGAGCGCTGGCTGCGCGTTCTGCGCGCGCATGGCGAAGCTGGGATCGCGCTGCAGGCGCTCGGCGTAAGCGAGGGATCGCTCCGGGCGCCCGGCGAGGACTCAGGTCGTGAGCGGTCCGGTCCGGCCGGGGTTGATGATCGCGATGCGGTTGCGCAGGTCACCGAGCACGCCGTCCACATTGCCAGCCGGCGGGGCGCCGGTGGGGTCGCAACGACCGACGTGCTGATGGCCGTGATGCAGGTGTACGGCGCGGACTTCGATCGTGTGCTGCGGGCGCACGGCACCGACAGTGCCGAGGTGATCGAGCGACTCAAGCTCAGGCTGTGGCCAGGGCCTGTGTGAGATCCTCGGCGTTCGTCTCGATCAGGCGGGGCACGGTGAGGGGGATCCTGCCGTTGCGCTCGAGGAGCCACTTGGCGTTGAAGATCGTGATGCTGATCAAGTCCCCGCTCTCGTCCAATCTCACGACATGGCCCTCTGGGGTGTTGAAGGAGTCGGCTGCCGCCGGACTCTTGCCGCGGCGCACGTAGAGCACGTCAACCTCGCTGTCGTAGGAGACGTGGTCGAACTCGTATGGGCCTACGTGGAAGGTCATCGCCAGCCTCCCGCTGCATAGATCAGCGTCGGTCGCGAAGCGTGGGGTTCAGTGCATGCAGAGAACCGTAGGCCGTGCTTGGGACGGTTCGCTCGATCCCGAATCGGAGGGACGGGCGCTATCCAACGAGCTGGGGCGCCAGGGCGAGGCTCGTCTTCTCAGGCGGTGCCTGGGCCTCGGTGCTGAGGAGCTCCGGTGCGGCGATCACGCGATTGCGGCCCATGTGCTTGGCCTCGTACAGCGCCTCATCGGCGGCCTTGAAGAGGGTGTCGTAGTCGACCTGGGCGCCGCGCGCTGCGCTCACGCCGAGGGAGATCGTGATCGGGATGCCCGTCGGGCGTGCCTGCTCGATCGCGGCTCGCAGCCGCTCGGCCGTGGCCTTCGCGGCTGACAGCTCGATTCCGGGGAGCACGATCAGGAACTCCTCGCCGCCGAGGCGGTAGACGAGCTCGAACGAGCGCAGCCGCTTGCGCAACTCGTAGGCGACGTCGCGCAGCGCTGCGTCACCGCGATCGTGGCCATGCTCGTCGTTGACCTCCTTGAAGCAGTCGACGTCGCACAGGACCAGGCACACGGGCTGGCCGGTCAGCCGCGCCTGGTGGGTTATCTCGATGAAGCGTGGGACCAGCGCGTGACGGTTGAGCAGCCCGGTCAGGGGATCGAGGATCGCCTCGTCGCGGTGGTGCAGCTCGGCCGCCTGCAGCGCCCACACGATCGAGACGACCCCCGCCAGCAGTGCGAGGGCGGCGATCAGCGACACCGGGTCGTCGATCGCCCACTGGGGGTGCACGCCGACGGAGGCCACGAGCGTTATGAGGATCGTCAAAACGAGCGCCGCGATCACGACTCGGGGGCGAAAGCGCGCTGCGACCATCCCGGCAGGCAGCACCATCCAGGGCAGCACGGGGCTGCGCGGCCCGCCGCTGAGAGCGACTCCCGCGCCGATGATCAGCATCGTGACCACGATTGCAATGGCGCTCACACGCTCGGGGTGGGGGCTCTTGCCGATGCGTCGGTCGACGACCGCGAAGTTGAGCGCTGAGAGGGCAAACAGGATCAGCGTCCACCAGCCGATCCACGGTGCGGAGATGATCAGCGCGGCGCCGACTGCGCCGGAGCCGACGCGGCGGATCGTGCGCACGCGGTCGTTCGCATCGACGACGCGGTTGCGGTCGAGCTCCGTTGGGCATAGCCATGAACCCCCGGACATATATACGTACTCGACCGCTACACGCGTCTCCTTTAGGCGCGCGGCGCTGCTCGAACGATCGTCTAGAGCTATCCCACTAGCCCGAATGTGTCCAATTCATTTGAATTGGTGTGCTGGATGGAGAGCATCGCGGAGTCCTCCCGCGCGGTCGTTTGATCCATACAGCGAGTCGCACTGCCACGCACCGCTAGCCTGTCGGGCCGTGCTTGTACCCAGAGATGACATCCGCAACGTGGCGATCGTCGCGCACGTCGACCATGGCAAGACGACGCTGGTCGACGCGATGCTGTGGCAGTCGGGGGCCTTCCGGGTCGGCCAGGACGTGGCCACCAGAGTGCTGGACTCGATGGATCTCGAGCGCGAGAAGGGGATCACGATCCTCGCGAAGAACACGTCGTTGCGCTACAGGGATGTGAAGCTGAACATCATCGATACGCCGGGGCACGCTGACTTCGGCGGCGAGGTGGAGCGTGGGTTGACGATGGTCGACGGGGTGCTGCTGCTGGTGGACGCGAGCGAGGGGCCGCTACCGCAGACGCGCTTCGTGCTGCGCAAGGCGCTCGAGGCCAAGCTTCCAGTGATCCTCGTGATCAACAAGGTCGATAGGCCGGATGCGCGCGTGGCGGAGGTCGTGGACGAGGTGTATGAGCTGTTCCTCGATCTCGACGCGGACGAGCAGCAGATCGACTT
>PLBZ01000079.1 GCA_003134675.1 Solirubrobacterales bacterium | reverse complement strand
GGCTGGTGGGGGAGGACGGGGGCAAGGGGGGCAGCGGGCCGTCGACGGTGACTTCATGAGTGACGCTGGTCGTGTTCCCCGCGACGTCGGTGATCATCAACGTGACGTTGTATTTACCGCCGTACTGGTAGGAGTGGAAGGCGCTGGCAGCACATGGGCTGAGCCATGGGGCTTCGCATGTCGGGGCGCCGGGGGCAAAGCCCTCGACTTCGGGGGTGCCGTCACCGAAGTTCCACTTGAAGGTCGCGTACGTCGTCGTGGGTGGGCCGGTGGGACCGAAGGCTTTCCCTTCGATCAGGCTAACCGTCGACTCCATCCCGTCGACACCGATGATTTCGCCCGCGTTGACCGGGTTGGGTGCGGTGAAGCTCGCGATCAGACCGGGGCCGCCCGAGCAACCGTCCGTCGCAAGAGTGAAGACGTTGTTGATGTAGTAACGGTGAGGGCCCACGGTCACATTTGAGAGCGTCCCGGCTTCCGTGAGCGGATTGGCCACCACCGAGCCGGCTATTTCCCCACCGCTCCCATTTTCGCCGGCCGTCGAGGCAAAGAAGTTGCGGCAAAGGTCAGTTGCCTCTTCACCTCTCGTGTCCTGCCAGGCGTTCAGGAGCGGGTCAGTGACAGTGTTCATCTCCTCCTCGGCGATCTGATTTACGATCAGATCGGACAGGGCTGCCGCCGGGTGGACGTCTTCGCCTGTTTCCTGGTTGGGCTCCTCGATGTGAGGACCTTCGAGCCGGCGTGCTGCTTCTTCTTCTAGGCGCTTCTTCGGTGGGTCTTCTTCAAGTGTTTTTTGTCGCGCTTCTTCTTCCTTTTTTGTTTCTTCCTTCGGTGCCTCTCGCTTCTCGAAGTGTTTTTCCGGATTCCAGCCACCGTCTTGGCAGTCGAACGCCCCCGTGTTCGCCGTCCACGGGATCGCCGCGTAGAGGATCGTGTTGGCGTCACCCTCGGGTGCGCTGTCGAGGTTGATGTCGCCGTGGTAGCTGCAGAAGCTGTTTTCGTAGCTTTCTTTGTTGGATTCCGCGTAGTCCGAGCAGTGGCCCGTGGCTTTGCCGGCATCGAGGCAGACAGCGACCCCGGGGGGCGTCAGCAGGTAGTAGACGGTGCCCATGCCCTTGGGAAGGTCATGGGTGGCGATGAACGACTGCAACTGTTCGCGCAGCTGCGCGTCGGTGAGACAGAGAAACGCTGGGTTCGCGGGGTCCGTGCATTTCCCGGACGGGAATTTCACAGTATCCGAATAAGAGCCCTTGAAGAGTGCGTGGAACGGCGCGACCGCATTACTGCGGTCCCGGTACTGGGCGAGCACGCCAAACGGGGTGTCCACGTGAGCTTCGCCGAACGCCTGGAAGAACCCGTCGAGGTTGACGAGCCATTCGCTGTCGAATCGGGTGGGCTTTTCCGGATCCCAATAGATCGCGTACTCGCTGGTGCTGCCCTGCAGGACGACGTTGCCGGTACTGTTCGCAAACGTTGCCCCTTCCCCTTCGGCAGCGCCCGGCGCCAGGCTGATGCTGCGCGGCTGCAGCCCCACCTTCGTGCTTGCGACTTTGGTCACGAGCGCGCCCGCCGGCGCAGCTGCGAGCAGCAGCGCAGCCGACATGGCCGCGGTAGAGCCAACGGCGAGCGCCAGACGGCAAATGGCGGCCGGTCGTAGACCGGCCAGCTGGGTGAGCGAGCGAGCGAAGGTAGGCACGAGCCCATCATCGGCAGCGCATGCCCGATGCCTTAGCCCCGGCGGACGCGGCTCGCCGGACGGCCCTTTGGGCACGTCGACGCCGTCGGCGAGCTTGTCGAGCGCAGCGCGCAGGCGCACCATCTCTGCCGCCTTGCTCGCCACCGAAGGCAAGTTGCCGGTCAAACGCTTATGGAGGGCTCGGTGGTGGGCCCATACGTCCTAAGAATGAACCGCCCCAATAGCGGCACCGCAAACGAATACTTGCCCAGCCGGTTCTTGTAGATCATCCCACGCTCGGCGAGGCTGGCGAGCATCTGATTGGCGTGGCTGGGCGAGAAGGTCTTGGTGAGGCGCTGCCTAGCCTCCTCGACGAGTTCCTGGATCGTGAATTCTTCGTCCGGGTGGGCGAGGTTGGCGATGACCCACAGCAGTTCCCGCTGACGATCAGTGATCTTTGCCCAGCGTCCCGCGAAGAAGTCGGCGTCCAGCTTTCGCTGGATCGCGTCGACCGGGACCATCCCCACCTCGTCTTTCGCGTGCTGCTGGATAAAGACATCGAAGACCTCGCGGCAGATGAACTGGATGAAGTACGGATAGCCGGCGGACTCGTGACAGATCGTCTCGACGGAGTCCGGATGGAATTTGATAGGGCAGTTCGCGACCTCGATCGGCTTGAGGATCGCGTCCCGGCTCTCATCGTCGGTGAGCTTGATCAGGGTCACTACGCGGAACATGCGCTCCGCGTAGGTCCGTGCGTCCACAAGCTTGGGAAAGAGCGTCGGCAGGCCGGCCAAGACCAGCATGAACGGTATGCCCTTCTTCTGGATCGACTGGAAGACATCGAGGAGCACCGACAGCGGGAACTGCTCCTTCTCCGCGTGATCCGAGAGGTTCTGGGCCTCGTCATATGCAAAGATCACCCGGTGTTTGTCCTGTTGGCGAAGTTGATGCCAGGCGAATTCGAGCGTTGCCTTGATCTTGTCGGAGATCAGACCCGGCGTACTGTCGTAGACAGACGCCAGAACCTCGTGAGATAGCGGTACCCGGCGCGGATCGCTGGGCGCGACAAAGCCAGCTGGCTGGCCTGGCTGCTGCTCCTCCACGGTGATAGATGAGGTGATCAAGGCGAGGTCGGCCAGGATGCGTTGCGCGAGGGCGGTCTCGCTGATGCTCGCTGACTCGGATAGGTCCGCTGTCGCCCAGAGCCATCCGCGCTGCATCGCGCGAGGCTTGAAGGTCTCCAGAAGCACGGTCTTGCCGACGCCGCGAAGCCCCGTGAGGACCATGTTCTCAAGGATCTCGTCCTGCTCCAGAAGCCGATCGAATTCCTTGTACTCACGTTCACGGCCTGCGAGGTGGGGCGGCATGTGCCCGGCCCCGGGTCGGTAGGGGTTCTTGAACTCTAATGGGCCCATAGCATATTAGCTCCTCTACTAAAGTAGGGCGAGGAACTAAACTTAGCACATGGCCTAAACCGATGTAAACACGAGCCCTACCGCTGCCCGGTGACCTCTGCGTAGGGATCCTTCGAGTGGGCGATCCAGGACTCGAACCTGGGACCTCCTCCTTATCAGAGAGGCGCTCTAACCAACTGAGCTAATCGCCCGCGGGCGCCGATTCTAGCGGGCGCCTGTGGGCGAACGTAGCCGGCGCGCCAGCTCAAACGCCTCCTCCGGCCTCGCAAACTCGAGCTCCGCGCGATAGCTCCCGTCGCGGGTCATCTTCACATGCACCTCGGCGCCGAGCGCCTCGCCGAGCGCCTCCGCAATCTCCCTAATCGCCTCCTCCTGATCGGGGTGCCCTCCACGTGCCGAGCGCTCCCCACGCCCTGCCTTGGCCTTTGCTGCACCGTTGCTCTCCCGTGCCCGCACTTCCGCGGTTCTCACCGACCATCCCTCCTCGACGGCTGTCCGCGCCAGGCTCCTGCGCGCGCCGTGGTCCTCGGCCAGCAGCAGCGCCCTCCCGTGGCCCTCGCTCAGGGCCCTCTCCTCTAGCAGTTCGATCGTCTCATCGGGCAGGTCCAGCAGTCGCATCAGGTTGCTCACCGCAACACGGCTACGCCCCACGCGTCGCCCAACCTCCTCGCGCGTCAGCCCCAGCTCCTCCACGAGTGCCGCGCACGCGCGCGCCTCCTCGATCGGGCTCAGATCCTCCCGCGCCATATTCTCGATCAGTGCCAGCTCCACTGCCTCGGCATCCCCGTGCGCTCGCACGAGCGCGGGGATCTTCTCCAAGCCGGCCATCTGGGCCGCCCGCCAGCGCCGCTCGCCAGCAACGAGCTCATACGTGCCGCCGGGCTTTGGTCGCACGAGCACGGGCTGCAGTACACCTCGCTCCCCCAGAGAGCCCGCCAGGGCCTGCAGTCCGTCCTCGTCAAACCGGCGCCGCGGCTGCTTCGGGTTCGCCACGATCAGCTCGACGGGCAACTCGCGCAGCTCGTCCGCGCGCGTCTTTGCCTCCCCGCCCGACACCGACAGAATCGCCTCGAGGCCCCTTCCCATGCCAGGCTTTGGTTTAGCCACGCGCCGCTACCTCCTTTGCTAACTCGAAGTACGCCGCCGCGCCTGCACTGTGCGGATCGTGGTGAGTAACCGGCAATCCGTAGCTTGGTGCCTCGCCCACTCGCACGTTGCGCGGAATCACCGTGTCGAACACAAGCTCCGGGAAGTGCTCGCGCACCTCGCGCTCCACGTCGCGAGCCAGACGGGTACGCGAGTCGTGCATCGTCAACAGCATCCCCGCCACCGTCAACCGTGGGTTCAGCTCGCGTTGGAGGAGCGCCAGTGTCTCCAGCAGCCCCGCTAAGCCCTCCAGCGCAAAATACTCCGTCTGCACCGGGACGATCACCCTGTCCGCCGCCACCAGCGCGCACACCGTCAGCGGACCAAGCGATGGTGGACAGTCCATCAAGATGTACTCGAACAGGTCTCTAACCGGCTCCAGGCACTCGCGTAGACGCTGCTCAAACCCTTCAGCTCGGGGCAGCTCCACATTCGCGCCAGCCAAGCCCGGGCCGGCCGGCAGCACCTGCAAGCCGGGGATCGCCGTGTCGGTCAGAGCCTGGTCCGCTGTTGCGGCGCCTGTCAATACCTCGTACAACCCGGGTACCTGCGACCGTGGAAGACCCAATCCGACGGTGGCATTCGCCTGTGGGTCCACATCGACCAGCAATGTCTCCCGCCCAGCCTCAGCGATGCACGCAGCGACGTTCACAGCCGTCGTCGTCTTGCCAACCCCCCCCTTCTGGTTGGCGATTGCATACACCGTGCCCATTCCCCAGCAAGCTAGCGCCGATCGCGGTCAGCGTGCGCCGCGACCTCCCAACGGGCGCTTGCGCGCGATTCCTGGTCGCCGCGGAAAGCGTCCTGACGTCTCCTCCACCTTTACGAAGACATGCAGGTGGCGGTCTTTTGCCCTCGGCCACGGCTGGACCCTGCGAACCTCCACCCTTTCCAGACCGAGCTCCTCCGCCCCGGCGAGTGCGGCGTCCTCGTCCGCCGGCGACCGCCGGCCGCGCCAATCCACCACCGTGCCCCCGAGCCGCAGCACCGGCGCCGCATACTCCAGGACCACCGCCTGAGCCGCCACCGCACGGGTCACCACGACGTCGTTACAGCGGATCCCGTCGTGCCACTCCTCCACACGAACGCAAACGACGTTCGCGTTTTCCACGCCGACCTCCGCCAGCATGCCCTCCAGGAACCCGCACTTGCGGCCTTGGCTCTCGATCAGGCTGACCTCAGCGGCAGGCAGCGCCACCGCAAGCGCCGCGCCCGGAAAGCCGGCGCCGCTGCCCAGATCGGCGATCGTCCGCGCCTTCCTCACCACTTCCAGCTCCAGCGCCACCAGCGAGTCGGCGAGATGAACGTCAGCGGCCTGCTGCGCATCGCGGACTGTGGTCGGTGCCCGCCTATCCCTCCGCAATTCGTGAAGAATCGCCTCCAGTTGCGCCAGTTGACCGCTGTTAAGCGCATAGCGATCCCCCAGCACCTCGAGGACGTTTGTTTTCACGTGAAACGCTCGCGCGGACTCCGCGCGGCCCTCAGCCACCGAGCGGCGAGACCACGAGGCGCCGCTCCGGTTCATCGCCCTCGCTGTGCGTCTCCACCCCGCCTCGCTCACGCAAGTACTCGTGGACAATCCTCCGCTCCGAGGCCGGCATCGGCTCGAGCTCCACCGGGCCGCCGGATTGCACAGCCTCCTCGGCAGCCTCCTCGGCGTCGGCGCACAGCGTCGCTGCTCGACGTTCGCGATAGCCGTCCGCGTCGATCACCACGCGCACTGAAGAGGGGCCTTCAGGGAACACGATTCGCTGGGCCAGGTGTTGTACCGCGTCGATCGTCTGCCCGCGCCTGCCAATGAAGAGGCCCAGATCCTCACCCTCCAGACGCCCGATCAATAAGCCCTCCTGCTCCTCCACCTCCACCCTCACATCGAGCCTCAGCCCATCCCTTATCTCCTCAAGCAGCTCCTCCAGCGCCTCGGCCGGTTCGAGCTCCTCCTCCGCCTGGTCTCCTCCGCCATTCTCCTCGTCGCTCATCGCCGTCTGCCTGAGCGCTTCTTCTTCTTCCGCGGAGATCGCGGGGGGGGGGAGGCAGAGCCCCCGTTTGGCCCCCCATCTGCCACCGGCGTGGGAGCGCCCGCAGCACCTGCAAGCGCGGCTTTCAATGCGCTCAGGGGTTTGCCGTTCGCAGCGCCTTTGGCGGTCTCAGGCCGTGGCGGTGGCGGCATTCGCTTTTTGATCAGGTACTGCTGACCGATTGTCCACGTATTCGTCGTAATCCAGTAGACGAGCAGCCCGGCAGGGTACCTGTAGAGAATCACGACGAATACGACCGGGAGGAGCAGCATGAGACGGCGTTGGTTTGGATCAGCGGTCGCCGTGGCTATCAACGTCGACGCGAGCTGGGAGCCCACGTAGAGCACGATCAGCACGACCAGCGCCGCGCCCGTCGCCTTGCTCGTGATGTCCGGCAGAAACAGGAACTTGGCCGCATGCTGCGCTCCCGGCACCTGCGAGCAGGTGACTTTGGACAGAGTGCTTTCCGATACGTGAGCCCCGTAATGGGCGTGGATCTGCTTGCCGCAGATATCGAGCTTGAGGTCGGTCCGCAGCATGTAGAAGAGCGAGACGAATACGGGCAGCTGCATGAGCAAGGGCAGGCAGGAGGCAAGCGGGTTGATCTTGTGCTCCTGGTAGAACTTCATGATCTCCTGCTGCTGGCGCTGTTTGTCCTCCTTGTACTTCGCTTTCAGCGCATTTATCTCCGGTGCCANNCGCTGCATCTCCTGCATCGACTTCAGCTGCTTGAAGGTCACCGGCACAAGCACCGCGCGGATCAGCACGGTCAGCCCTACGATCGCAAGGCCCCAGCTGCCCCCCACGAGATGGGCGTGGATGAAGACCATGATCGACTCGAACGCGCTGATCAGCGGGGAGAACGCGTCCTGGATGACGTTGGCGAAGATGGGCATCTGAGATGTGTTGAACAGGTCGGCGAGCCGTCTCAGGATCGCCTGTGGGTGGCGTGGTCGCCCCCGAACACCCGCTGTGACTGCACCGGATCGTACCCGCCGTGGCTCCACGGGTTGCACCTGAGCAACCGCCACACCCCGAGCACCAAGCCCCTAAGTATGCCGTACTCCCTGATCGCATCCACCGCGTAGCTCGAGCACGTTGGCTCGTACTTGCAACGTCTCGGCAACGCAGGTGAGAGCACCCTTCGATAGGCAACGATTGGGGCGAGCACCGCCGCTCGGGCGAAACGCGCCGGGCCTGTCGCGGCTGGCGGTCTCTCGTTGCTCACGGTCGCTCCTGCTCGGGCTCAGCAGCGCCAGAGCGAAGTCCCGCGCGGACGATCAGCTCGGTGAGCGACGCGTCGATCCCCGCCAAGCCCTCGCGGTCAGCGAGCTCACTCACCTGCGGGCGAGCCACCACGACTATGTCCTGTCCTGGGCTCAGCTCGGCCTCGGCGCCTGCGAACGCCTCACGCAGAAGCCTCTTTACGCGGTTGCGCTGGACAGCGCCGCCGACCTTGCGCGAGACCGACAACCCCAGCCGCGGTCGCCCGGTGGCTGAGTTGGGAAAGGCGTAAAGCACTAGGTGCCGATTGGCCGTCGAGCGTCCCTGGCGATACACACGCTCGAACTCGGCGCTACGCGACAATCGACCACGGCTTAGAGATCGCGGCTTCATCGCGCGGCGAGAAGTCAAGTGGAGAGGCGCTTGCGTCCCTTGTCACGGCGGCGCTTCAGGGTGAGGCGTCCCGCGCGCGTGCGCATACGCCCGCGAAACCCGTGGGCACGGGCTCGCTTGCGCTTCTTGGGCTGGTAGGTGCGCTTCATGGTCTTAGTTCTCCGCTCTCCGCGACGTTCCTGCTCGATCCGACGGGCTTGCTAGCGCTGAAGTATAGGCCCGCAGGGTCCGTTCCTGAATTTTCCCGCCAATTGCGACCAGCTGCCCAAAGCAAACACGAGCGTGGGTTATAGTCGCCGAACCGGGCTTCCCGCGGCCCTCTTTTGAATAGCTGCCATCACTTTCTCGGAGAGAGGAGCTAGTTGACGCTGCCGTGAGCGACGAGTTGGAGCACATATGGTCACGCGTGCAGGCCGAGCTTGCTCTGACCGTCGACGAGTCGACCTTCCGCATCTGGCTTGAGCGGCTCCGTGCGCGCGATCTTTCAGATCGTCGACTGCTCGTCGAAGCTCCACCCGAGGCCTGTGGATGGATCCGCGATCGCTTCGGGCGCGTGCTCCAGTCCTGTGCCGCCACCGTGCTCGGCCCGGAGGTGGTGCTCGAGCTGATCGGCAGCCAAGAGGCTCCCGCCGATGCTCGTGCCGTGACTCCAGCGGAGCCTGAGAGTGCTCTCCGGGGCGGACCCCTGGGCAATCCAAAGCTCAGCTTCGACCAGTTCATAATCGGCGACTCAAACCGCCTCGCCCATGCAGCGGCGCTGACCGTCGCCGAGATGCCCGCGCAGGCCTACAACCCCCTATTCATCTGCGGGCCCCCGGGTGTCGGCAAGACCCATCTACTGATTTCGATCGCAAGCCTGCTGCTCACCCACAATCCCTCACTCGCAGTGCGCTGTACCACCGGTGAGGCCTTCACCAACGAGTTCCTCGGAGCCCTCTCCGGGGGGCGAACAGACGGCTTCAAGAAGAGCTTCCGCCAAGTCGACGTGCTGCTCGTCGACGATGTCCAGTTCCTCGAGCGCAAGACCAAGACCGAGGAGGAGTTCTTCCACACCTTCAACGCCCTCTATGACGGCGGTCGGCAGATCGTGCTCACCTCCGATCGACCTCCTCGAGATCTACAGGCATTGGAGGACCGCCTACGCGAGCGCTTCGAGGCCGGCCTCGTCGCCGACATCAAACCACCCGAGCTGGCCACCCGCCTAGCGATTCTCCGCAAGCGAGCCAACCACGATCACATCCAGTTCGTGGATCCCCTCGCATTGCAGGCGATCGCCGAGCGTGTGACGTTGAATGTCCGGGCCCTCGAGGGAGCCCTGATCCGAGTCGTGGCCTTCAGCTCACTCACCGGGCGACCATTGACCGTCGAGTTGGCCAGAGAGGTCCTCGACGGCCTTTATCCGGCGAGTGACCAACTCAAGCAACGTGGCTGCCAGTCGGTCGCTGAGATACAAGCCGCCGCGTGTGAGCACTTCGGCCTCTCCTCCGAGGAGCTCCTTTCCTCGGCCCGCACCCCACGCATCGCGTGGCCACGACAGGTGGCCATGTACCTCGTGCGCGAGCTGACCACCGAGTCGCTCCCGTCAATTGGCCGCCACTTCGGTGGGCGAGACCACACCACAGTCCTCCACGCATGGAGGCGCACTACAGCGCGCATCACCACCGATGATGTATCTCGCGAAGCTGTGGAGAAGCTGTGCAGTCAGCTCGGCTCTCCACGTCCTCAACAACAATTCCCCAGCCACGACCGGCCAGCCTGAGAGACTTCCCAAACCCGTCCACAGCTCGTCCACTGCCAAGCTCGGCGATCCTTCAGCCACAGAGCCAAGTTCACAACTTCACAGCCCCTACTACTTTCTATCTTTCTCTGAAGGTGTATTCATGAAGCTATCCCTCTCAGCAGCCGAGTTCCTAAACCAGCTACAGACCGTTACTCGCGTAGCTTCGACGCGCAGCGCCGTCCAAGCTCTCTCAGGCGTGATGATCTCAGCGCAGGAGGGCTCACCCCCGGAGCTGCTTGCCACCGATATGGAGATTGGTCTGCGGGTTCCCCTCGAGGCTGAGATGATCAGCCCCGGAGCGGTAGTTCTCCCGGCTCGCCTCCTGCTCGATGTCGCCCGCTCGCTCCCGGCCGATCAGTTGACGCTCGAGCTGCGCACATCGGAGCAAGATGTCGAGTTGATCTCCGGCCCGGCTACCTTCCACCTACGTACCCTCCGCGCAGAGGACTTTCCAACACTGCCCTCGCCCTCTGCCGATACCCGCATCGCGCTGCCCGCTGAGGCCTTCGTGCAGACCATCTCCCGCGTCGCCCGTTCTGCCTCTCGCGACGAGACCCGCCCAGTTCTCACGGGAATCCTGATGTCGGCGTCTGGGCAGGAGTTGCGCATGGTCGCCACAGACTCCTATCGCCTCAGCGTCAAGCAGACCACGCTCGAGACTCCCCTGCAGGGGAGTCTCGAGGCGAATGTCCCAGCCCGCGCCCTCCAAGAGCTGGCGCGTATCGCGCAGCAAGCCGCGAGCGAGTCGCTCGCCGTCAGTGTTGGGCAGAACCAAGTGGTCTTCGAGCTCGGCGAGATAGTCCTCTCCTCTCGCCTGATCGACGGCCAGTTTCCTAACTATCGCCAGCTGCTCCCGGAGTCAGTGGAGCACGAGTTGCGCCTCTCGAGCGCCGAGATAGCGGGTGTGGCGAGGCGCATCAGCCTACTTGCCCAGAAGAACGCGCCCCTGCGCCTCAGCTTCCGCGAGGGTGAGCTCACGGTTTCAGCCCAGACCCCTGATGTGGGCGAGGCGTCAGAGACGATTCCTGTTGCCTTCCACGGCGAGCCTTTCGAGATCGGCTTCAACCCCGAATTCCTGCGCGATGGACTCGAGAGTGTCGAGTCGGACGAGCTTGTACTGAAGCTGATCAGTCCTCTTCGGCCCGGACTTATCGAGTCCCCTGAGTCGGGGGACTTCGTCTACTTGATCATGCCGATCAGACTTAACGTGTGAGCTAGGCCCGTGCGTGTCGTCAGCGTGCAGCTGCGCGACTTCCGCACCTATTCCCGCGCCGAAGCCAGCCTCGGCGCGGGTCTTACAGTGGTTCATGGACCCAACGGAGTTGGCAAGTCGAACCTGCTCGAGGCGCTCTACTTCGGCTGCACCGGCCGCTCACCCAGGACCCATAACGAGCGCGAGCTGGTGCGCTTCGAAGCCAAGGCTACCAGGGTCGTTATACGGCTCGCCGACGGCTCCCGCACGCACGAGCTGAGCGTGGGGTTCGAACCTGGCCAGCCCAAGCGCATGAGCTCGGACGGGGCACCTGTCGAGCGCTTGCTCGACATCGAGACGCGGCCGCTATTGAGCGTCTTCCTCCCCGACCGTCTCGAGCTGCTCAAGGGTCCGCCGGCCATGCGCCGTGCCCACCTGGACCAGTTCGTGGCGGCCGTCTGGCCCGCGCGCGCTGCAGACCGGCGAGCCTACTCGCGGGTCCTCTCCCAGCGCAATGCCCTGCTCGGGGGGATCCGTGCCGGCCGCGCTTCGCGCACGACAATCTCCACCTGGGACCTGCAGCTGGCCCGCCACGCGATGGCACTGCGTGAGCATCGTGGGGATGCGGTCGACCTGCTCGCCGAGCCGTTTGCCGAGCGTGCCTCCCAGCTCGGTCTGACCGGTGCGGCGAGCCTCGACTACCGCCCCCGCTCACGCGCAGCAGGCGAGGACGAGTTCGTCGCCGAACTGCAGGCGCGCCTGCCGGGCGACCTCGAGCGCGGCTTCTCCACCCACGGACCCCACCGCGACGAGCTGGCGCTGTTGCGCGACGGGCGCGAGCTGCGCCTCTACGGCTCCCAGGGTGAGCAGCGCCTAGCCTTGCTGGCCCTGCTGCTCGCCGAGCGTGCGGTGCTCGCACGCGAACGACGCCGCACGCCGCTGATGCTGCTCGATGACGTGATGAGCGAGCTCGACTCCGAACGCCGTGAGCTACTCGCGCGCGAGCTCTCTTGTGGCGGGCAGAGCGTGATCGCCACCACCGACCTCGCTCACGTCCCCGGTGCCGGTGCCGCCGGCGTCACGCGGCTGCGTGTCTCTCCGGGCACGATCCTTCAGGAGGCGCTAGCTGCATGAGGATCGCTCCGCGGCCACTTTCCACGGCTCTCCAGGCGCTCACGGCCACGCTCGCGCCGGCCACGACCCTCGCCCGCGTGCAGGAAATCTGGGAGGGTGCGGCCGGCCCCGCGATTGCTTCTGCGGCGCACCCTACGGCTGAGCGCGACGGGATCCTCACGGTGACCTGCACCGCTGCGGTTTGGGCTCAGGAGCTCGATCTGATGGCCGATGAGCTGGTGCTGGGTCTGAACGCGGCACTCGGTGATGAGACGATCCGCGAGCTGCGCTGCCGGACGGGCTGAGCAGTCCAAAGACTGGGTCGGAACGCGCGCCTCGCCAATTAAGCCGTCAGGTCCTCGCCACGGCACATTTTTGTGCTTATTTGCAGGTATTTATGCCGGCTCCGAGTCCCGAATGCAGGACCCTCTTGTGCTATTGTTCTGTAAACACTTCTCCCGCCCCGGCCCGCGGTCTTTGGACTCGGGATTCCGGGGCGTTCTCACGTCATCGAGGGACCATTGACCACAGGCACAGGCAGCGACAGCTCTGACAGCGGGGGCGCCACCAAGGGCGGCGTCAACGACCCGTCGATGACGGACACCTTCGCCAGCTACGACGCGCAAGACATCACGGTGCTGGAAGGCTTGGAGGCTGTCCGTAAGCGCCCGGGCATGTACATCGGCTCGACCGGCGTGATGGGACTGCATCACCTCGTCTACGAGGTTGTGGACAACTCGGTGGACGAGGCGCTTGCCGGCTACTGCACCGAGGTCGCCGTGACGATCCATCCCGACAATTCTGTGACAGTCGTTGACAACGGCCGTGGCATCCCGGTCGCGACAATGGAGAAGGAGGGCCGCCCGGCGGTCGAGGTGGTGCTCACCGTGCTTCACTCCGGCGGCAAGTTCGGAGACGGCGGAGGTTACAAGGTCTCCGGAGGTCTGCACGGGGTAGGTGTCTCGGTCGTCAACGCGCTGTCTGAGCGATTGCTCGTGCAGATCCGCCGAGACGGATACCTCTGGTCTCAAGAGTATTCGCGTGGAGCCCCCCAGCAGGAGCTTCAACAAGGCGAGAAGCTGCCCGAGGACGGTGTCACCGCTACCACCGTCACTTTTCTGCCCGACGCCGATATCTTCGAGTCGCTCGAGTTCGATTTCTACACGCTCGAGGAACGTCTGCGCGAGACCGCCTTCCTCACGCGTGGGCTGAAGATCTCGATCATCGATGAGCGTGGCGAAGGCCACTCCGCCGAGTTCCAGTACGAGGGCGGCATCGAGGACTTCGTCGCCTACCTAAACGAGAACAAGGACACTGTCCATCGTAAGGTCGTCTTCTTCGCCGGCGAGAGCGAGGAGGGCGCCGCCGAGGTGGCGATGCAGTGGAACTCCTCTTACCAGGAGTCGATCCACTCGTTCGCCAACAACATCAACACCCGCGAGGGCGGCTCTCACATGAGCGGCTTCCGCTCGGCGCTCACGCGCACGCTCAACAAGTATGCGCGCGACCATGGTCTGCTGAAGGAGAAAGAGGACAACCTCACCGGCGAGGACGTGCGCGAGGGGCTGACCGCTGTGATCTCGGTCAAGTTGCGCGACCCTCAGTTCGAGGGGCAGACCAAGACCAAGCTCGGCAACCCAGGTATGGCGGGCTTCGTAGAGTCGATCGTCAACACGGGCCTGGGCGAGTTCTTGGAGGAGAATCCAAGCGAGGCACGTGCGGTGATCATGAAGTCCGTGCAAGCTCAGCGTGCGCGTGAGGCGGCCCGCAAGGCCCGTGACCTGACGCGGCGCAAGTCGGCGCTCGAGAACTCGACGCTCCCCGGCAAGCTCGCGGACTGCTCGGTCAAGGATCCCTCGCTCGCCGAGTTGTTTGTGGTCGAGGGCGACTCCGCCGGCGGCTCGGCCAAGCAGGGCCGGGACCGCAACACCCAGGCGGTGCTTCCGCTGCGCGGCAAGATCCTCAACGTCGAGAAGAGCCGCATCGACAAGGTGCTCCAGAACACCGAGATCCAAGCCCTGATCACTGCGATCGGCACCGGCGTGCGCGACGAGTTCAATCTGGAGAATGCGCGGTATCACAAGGTCGTGCTGATGACCGACGCCGATGTCGACGGCGCGCACATCCGCACCCTTGTGCTCACCTTGTTGTTTCGCGAGATGGAAGAGCTGATCAAGGCCGGTTATGTCTACATCGCCAAGCCGCCGCTCTACAAGCTCAAGCAGGGTTCGCGTGAGCGCTACATCGAGAAGGACTCCGAGCTCGAGGAGATCCTGCTGTCGGACAAGTGGGAGAAGATCGATGTCTTCGACCGGCACGGCACCCAGTTCAAGCTCACCGAGGCGCGCTGGCAGCGGTTCACTCGCCTACTCAAGCAGTACGAGGGCTGGTCCTCGTCTCTGCGTGCCGTCCACGGCCACGACATGGTCCAGTTCCTGGAGGAGTCTTCGCTACTGGGCGAGCAGACGATGAGCGCCGAGACGGCGATCGAGCTGCTGAGTCGCGACACCGAGAGCGGCGAGACGCACGCCACCGAGCTCGTCGAGCAGGATCCCCTCGAGATACGCGTAAAGGCGATCGAGTCAAAGACCGGCTTCGCCCGCACTCATCGCATCAAGCGGAGCTTGTTCGAGTCGCAGGAGTACCGCCAGCTCGCCAGAGTCCACGCGCAACTGATCGAGCTCGCCGGCACGCCCGCCTTCGACGTCCGTCTCGGCGACGCACGCGAGAGTGCGCCGTCCTTCGAGGCGCTCCACCCTGCCGTAATGACCGTTGCGCAGAGAGGTATCAAACTCCAGCGCTTCAAGGGTCTCGGCGAGATGAACGCCGATCAGCTGGGTGAAACGACGATGGCCCCGGCGACCCGCACGCTCGCGCAGGTCACGCTCGAGGACGCCTTCGCCGCCGACCGCATCTTCTCGATGCTCATGGGTGACCAGGTCGAGCCGCGTCGAGCTTTCATCGAGGACAACGCCCGGGCGGTGGCCAACCTAGATGTGTAGGGGGTGAGCCATGGCAAGCGCTGATGTGATCGGCGGAGGCAACGTCGAACCGCGTGCTCTCGAGGAGGAGATGCGCACGGCGTATCTCGACTATGCCATGTCGGTGATCGTTGGGCGCGCGCTGCCCGACGTGCGCGATGGCCTGAAGCCCGTGCATCGCCGCGTGCTGTATGCGATGAACGAGCTCGGCCTCGGTCCCACGCGGTCCTATGCAAAGTGCGCCAAGATCGTCGGCGAGGTGATGGGCAACTATCACCCTCACGGCGACTCCGCGATCTACGACGCCCTCGTGCGCATGGCTCAGGACTTCTCGATGCGCAATGAACTCGTCGATGGCCAGGGTAACTTCGGCTCTGTCGACGACGACCCCGCGGCCGCCATGCGCTACACCGAGGCGCGCCTAGCGCGCATCGCCACCGAGATGCTGCGTGACCTGGATATGGACACGGTCGACTTCGTGCCCAACTACGACGGCTCACGTCGGGAACCGCTGGTGCTGCCCGCCCGTTTTCCCAACCTGCTCGTCAACGGCTCCTCGGGCATCGCGGTTGGCATGGCGACGAACATACCTCCGCACAATCTGCGCGAGGTGATCGCGGCCACGATCGCCTATATCGACGATCCGCAGATCGACACCGACGGTCTAATGCACCACATCACCGGGCCGGACTTCCCCACCGGCGGGATCATTCTCGGCCGCAACGGCATCAGGGATGCGTATGAGACCGGACGCGGTCGTGTGCGCATCCAGGCGCGCGCGCATATCGAGCCGCTCAAGCAGGGCAAGGAGGCGATCGTCGTCACGCAGCTGCCGTTCATGGTGAAGAAGGGCGGTGACGGTGGGCTGATCCAGAAGATCGCCGACCTCGTCCACGACAAACGCATCCCCGAGATCTCCGACCTTCGCGACGAGTCCGACAAGCGCGGCATGCGCCTCGTGATCGAGCTCAAGCGCGATGCGATCCCGAAGGTCGTGCTCAACAAGCTTTACAAGCACACGCCGATGCAGAGCACGTTTGGCGTGAACATGGTGGCGCTAGTCGACAACGTCCCGCGCACCCTCAACCTGTATGCGGTGATCCATCACTACGTGGCTCACCAGCGCGAGGTGGTCGTGCGTCGCACCAAGCACGAGCTGTCCGAGAAGGAGGCGCGCGCGCACATCCTCGAAGGTCTGTTGATCGCGCTCGAGCACCTCGACGCGATCATCGAGCTGATCCGCGGCTCGCGTGACCGCGACTCGGCGCGCGAGCAGCTCGTCGCGCGCTTCGAGCTCAGCCACATCCAAGCCACAGCGATCCTCGACCTGCGTCTCTCCCAGTTGACTGCACTCGAGGCCGATGGAATCAAACAGGAGCATGCCGACGTGACCGAGCGGATCGCAGAGCTGCGCGCGATCCTCGGCGATGAGAGCCGCGTGCTGGCGGTGATCAAGGAGGAGCTCTCAGAGATCTCAGAGCGTTTCGGCGATGAGCGCCGCTCGGAGATCACCCACTCCGAGGATGAGATCGACATAGAGGATCTGATCGCCGACCAGCAGATGGTCATCACGATCACCCAGACGGGCTACATCAAGTCGCTGCCGCTTGCCACCTACCGCCAGCAGCAGCGTGGGGGTCGCGGTGTGACCGGGATGGACATGAAGGACGGGGACTTCATCGAGCACCTGTTCGTATGCTCTTCACACGACTACCTGCTGTTTTTCTCCAACCGTGGCAAGGTCTACCGCTCCAAGGTCTACGAGCTGCCCGAGGCCTCGCGCACCGCAAAGGGACGTGCGCTGGTCAACATCCTGCCGCTGCGCGAGGGCGAGCGGATCCAGGCGGTGCTCTCTACACGCGACTTCACCGAGACCAAGTACCTCGTGTTCGCGACGCGCAACGGCACCGTTAAGAAGACGGAGCTGCTGGCCTACAACACCCCTATAAAGGCCGACGGCATCATCGCGATCAACATTCGCGACGACGACGAGCTGCTCGCTGTTCGTGCGGTCGACCCCGAAGACGAGATCATCATGACCTCACGTGCCGGTCTGACAGTGCGCTTTGCCGAGTCTGACGCTCGTTCGATGGGACGCGATACCACCGGCGTGCGCGGTATGGAGGTTGGCAAGGGCGGGAAGGTCATCGCGATGGACGTAGCCCGGGACGATATGGATCTGCTTGTAGTCACGGAGAATGGATATGGCAAGCGCAGCCGGATCGACCAGTACCGCAAGACCCATCGTGGCGCCAAAGGCGTCAAGACGATCGGCCTGACCGAGCAGAAGGGGGGCCTCGCGGGAGCGCTCGTCGTTCGTGAGCACCACGAGCTGGTGTTCATCAGCGTCGGCGGGATGGTCCAACGAACAGCTGCTGGTGGCATCTCCCAGCAGGGTCGCTCGGCCACTGGCGTGCGGGTGATGAATCTCAAGGAGGACGATATCGTCAGCGCCATCGCCCTCGTCGTGGACGCCGTCGAGCCTCCCGACGAGTTCCCTGACGCCTCCTTGATGGATGGGCCACTCGCCGAAGTGCCTGGCACAGATACCGACATCGCCGACGTCACCGAGGACCCCTAGCGCATCATTAGTGCCCACCACCCCTTGCCGGGCCACCCCCGTCCGCTACTCTGGCCAGACCAGAGAAAGGAGGTGGTCCTAACGTTGGCTGACAGTTTTTGCGGGACTCTGGAGGTGACCGGCCGCTAGGTCGGACAGGCTGGACCGCTTAGCGGAATCCAACCCGGGACACCCCGAGACGATCGCCGGTTCTGGTCCCTCCGGCAGCCTTTTCGACCGTCTCGGCCATCCAGTCAGAGCAGAATGCGAGGGGCGCCGCGGCCGTGGCGCCCCTCGTCTTTGCTCAGGCCGCTTGGGGCAGGTACGCCAGCCACGCCACCGGGATCGTCGGGCTGGCAACGTGGATAAAGATCTCCGCGCGCGGGGTGCGGGGGACATGCCGCGGGTGCATTCTCGCCTGCTTGGGCAGCCGGTCACCCTTACGCCGGTTGCAGGGGGCACACGAGGCAACGATGTTCTCCCAGCTCGAGGTTCCGCCCTTGGAGCGGGGGATCACGTGGTCCACGGTGAGGTTCGAGTGCGAGCCGCAGTACTGGCAGGTCCACCCGTCCCGGGCAAACACAGCCCGGCGGGTGATCTTGCGCCGGTGGGCGTCGCGAGGCACGTGGACATAGCTGACCAGCCTGATCACGACCGGTCGCGCGAGCGTGGCGTTCTCGGAGTGCAGCTCCCAGCCGCCCCGCTCCAGCAACTCGGCCTTGTCCTTCAGCAGCAGCACCACCGCGCGTCGTACCGTGCAGACGTTGATCGGCTCGTACGTCGCGTTTAGAACGAGCACCCGGCCGCTGTCAGGCCCGCGTCGCCTGTGCTCGGGAGGCGACACGGACCGAAGTGGGACAGACGGAACGGTGGTATCCACTGCGTGGCGGAGTGTATCGACCCGCTCGCACTAGGCCGCTGGGTAGGACCCGAGCACGCGTACCTCCTCGCAGATCTCGCGCACGTCTGCGACGGCGTCGGCGACCCTTTGCTCGGCCGGCAGGCCGCCCTCGAGGTCCACAAAGAACATGTAGTGCCCGAGACGTTCGCGTCGTGGGCGGGACTCGATCTTGGTCAGGTTGATCTTCCTCCGGGCGAACTCGTTCAGGCAGCGCACCAGCCAGCCGGGATGCTCGGCTCCTGCGCCCCAGAGCACTAGTGAGGTCTTCCATCCGCCTCGCTCATTGGCGGTGCGCAGCGGCGGAGCGGTAGATGCCCCATTACGGGTCTGGGCCAGCCACACGAAGCGTGTCTCGTTGTCGTCTCGATCCTGCACACCCTCCCGCACGACAAAGCCTCCGTATATGTCCGCCGCGAGCCTCGTGCCCAGCGCAGCAAGCCCGTGCCCTGTGCTCTCCACCACTTCCCTCACCGCCGCAGCGGTCGAGCTGGCGGGAAGGATCTGTGCGTGTGCCAACTCGCCGCGCAGAAACCGCCCGCACTGTCCGGGGACCTGTGGGTGGGAGACCACAGTGTTGATCTGCTCTAACGCGATCGACTGCCCCGCGATCAACGAGTGCCTGACTGTGAGCAGGGTCTCTCCCACGATCTGTACATCTTCGGCCTCGTCGGCGAGCAGGTCGAGTGTCACGCTGATAGAACCGTCGAGCGAGTTCTCGATCGGCACGATCGCCCACTCGACCTCCCCGTGGCGGAGTGCCATGACCGTGTCGTAGATCGTCGCCTCCGGGACGGGCTCGACGGAGTCCGGGACGGCACTGGTGAGCAGGGCCTCCTCGCTGAAGGTTCCCTCCGGCCCGAGGTAGCCGACCTTAGGCCGCATCGCCGCCCGCGGGCGGGGAGAGCGCCGCGAGGTGCACGGCCTCGGTCTCCTCGGGCGAGAGCTCCAACTCCCCGCGTCCGCCGTGCACCTGCTTGGCGTACACGCGCGCCTGATCCCGGTGGTGGATACAGGAGAGCACGATCCCCGACTGCTCCTCGTCGAGCAGTGCGATCGACATCGACTGGCGGCCAGAGAGCTCGTTGTAGGCGTCGTAGCGCACCAACGCCCGGTGCGCGATCGCTCCCCGCAGGGCCAACTCGGCACCGGCGAGCCGCTCGTCCAGGCGCAGAGCGACATCCTCGACGTACTCGCGCAGCGCCTCGAACGCTTCCTGCATCGCGGCGGCGTGGGCCACCAGGTCGCGCTGACCCTGCTCGCCCAGCACGAGCCGCTGTGCACGGCGCAGGCGCTGCACCCAGAGCATCAGCGCCGCGCAGGCCAGCAGCGCCACGACCGCCACAGCCGCGGCGGCGATCGCGATGATGCCCTGCGTGTTGGTGAGCGAGGTGGCCATCGGCACAACTTAGCCGCTTGCTGGCTGCGCAGGCCCCTACGGCCCAAAGATAGCCAGGAACGTGCCCTTGTTGTTTTCGAGGTCGTTCTCGCCTGGCACTCCCTCGATGTTCACCTGTATCTTCGAGGCCACCCCGAGTGGGACGCCGGTGACAGGGATGTCGACGTTGACCGTCTTGCCGGGTTCGGTCTTGTTGATCACGTGAGAGGCCTTGAACTGTTTGCCCCCGGCGGTGATCGTGACGTCGACCTTGACGTTCGTCTCGGGGACTTCGCCGGAGTCTTCGACCTGGACGGTGAAGGTCGGACTGCTGCCGCCGCTGATGTGGTTGAGCGTGGGTTCCGGCGCGAGCGTGTTCGTGCCGACGCTCACCCCCTTCAGCGCGCTCCCGTGGTTACCCGTGACGGTCTGTGAGCTCTGGGTGGCGCTGGCCGCCTGGCCGGTGAGGCGTGCCTGGACCGTCGTGGGTTCGAGCCAACCGAGGTTGGGCAGGAAGCGGCTGGAGGTGGTGCTCTGACTCTGGATGCCGTTGCCCGCAAGCGTCTGCTGAATCAGCGGCGCGACGCGCTGGGAGTAGATCACGTCGGAGGCCAGGAAGATCTCCATGTCGCCGGCAAGTTGAGTGCTCGCCTGTTTGGCCTGCCCACCGAGCGCGGTGCGCACGAGACTCGCCACCTTGACCACGCCTTCGGCGCGCAGGTCGAGTGTCAGCAGCAGGTCGCGCTGCGCGTCGACCATCGCGCCGGGCACGCTCAGGCCCTTAGCGCTGGTGGCCTGGTTCTGTGCCTGAATATGCAGTTGGTCGAGCTGAACCTCCACATCGAGCGCCGACTTGGAGCTGGCCCCGGCGAGCGCCGAGAAGAACGGCTGGGAGACCTGCTGGTCGGATTCCTGCGCGATTCGGCTCACATCCCGGTTGTAGGTTTCCAGGGCCTGTGTTTTCTGACTTTTCAAACAGCCGTTTACGACCAGCACGATCACGATCAGCAGCACGACGCCGACTGCGGCCACCACGCGCCGGCGCACCATCAGCGTGTGCTGGTCGAGCGGNNCGAGGTGCTGTCTCCTCGCCATCGTCGAAGAACGACAAAAGCCAATCGCTCCTTTGCAGGGATTTCTCGGAAGGGCCCAAGTATGACTGCCAGCCACCTCCCTCGTGATCCTGCAACTTCTCGGTCAGTGCGGCTTTTCCTGCACTGTTCGGCAGGGAGTGGGCCTATGGGCAGCGAACGCAGGAGTTGGTGGACTCGCTCGACACCCTCGTCCACGTCCGATACGGTCCACCTCCGGCCCACCCCGGGCACGATCCGATCCGACCCCACCCACCCGAGACGCTCCTGCTCGGCCGTTACCGGCTGCTCGAGCGTCTCGGCGCAGGTGGCTTCGGGGTGGTGTGGCGGGCACACGACGAGCTGCTCCACCGCGAGGTCGCGCTCAAGCGGGTCTTCCTCGGGGCGGGTGGGAGTCCGATCGACAGCGAGCGGGCGACCCGCGAGGCACTCGCCAGTGCGCGCCTGGCGCACCCGGCGATCGTCGCCCTGTATGAGGCGTGCGCCGCGGGGGATGCGTTTTACCTGATCTCCGAGCTGGTCCACGGCGAGACGCTCGCGAGGCTGATCGCCGGCGATGCGCTCACCGACGAGGAGGTGCTCGAGATCGGTCTCGCGCTCACCGATGCGCTCGTCCACGCACACGCGCGTGGGGTGATCCATCGCGACGTCAAGCCGCAGAACGTGCTCGTCCCCGACCACCCCGACGGACGCGGTGGGGTGGCCAAGCTGACCGATTTCGGGGGCGCGAGGCTGGCCGGCGAAGACGTACTCACGCGCACGGGGGATGTGCTCGGCACGCTCGCCTACATGGCGCCCGAGCAGAGCGAGGGACGGGAGGCTGCTGAGCCCGCCGACCTGTATGCGCTGGCGCTCGTCCTTTATGAGGCGCTCACCGGCGTTAATCCCGTGCGTGGATCGACGCCGGCCGCCACGGCGCGGCGAATCGGCCAGGCGGTTGCGCCGCTTGAGCGCAGGCGCGGGGATCTGCCCCGTTCGTTGACGCGCGCGATCGACCGTGCGCTCGTCCCCACGCCTGGGCAGCGCGGAACGCTCGAGGATCTGCATTTGGCGCTCGGAGAGGCGCTCGAACACCCTTACCGGCCCGCCCGGCGCTTCCGGCGCGGGCGCGCCTCAGCCCGAGACGATGGGCGCGCCGCGCGCGACGATCATGACCGTGGACTGGAAAGGCGCGCAGCCGACCCGCCGAGAATTATCCAGCGCCAACCTGCGTCCGCTCGTGATGACTCGCCAGTGGAGGGGCTCCCGCCGGTCTCACGGAGGCGCCTGACGCTGCCGCGCGCGGTGTGGCTGGGGTGCGCGCTGGCGGCGATCGTTTGGCAGATCTGGGTCGGCCGTCCCGGCAGCGCGTTGTTGCTACTGGCTGCCGCCGTTCCGCTGGCCTTCCTGCCGCGCCGTTCCGGACCCGGGTGGCTCATGGCGGCGCTCGCGCCGGTGCTCGGCCTGGCTGGTCTGGCCGGCGCCTTTCCCGCGCTCGCCGGCCAGCGAGCGCGCTTTCGCGAGCGAGCCGCGCTGGCCGCGCTGGGCTACTGGTGGTTGACCCTGGCCGAGCCGCTGCTGGACCGGCGCCTGTGGCTGGGCTCCCCAGCGGGGGTGGGTGGGATACCTAATCACGCGGTGTGGGAGGGATCGCTGGGCAGCGCCGCGGCACATGTGGTCGGCCCTACCCTCAGTCTCAGTGTGCTGTTCGGCGCGAGCGTGTGGGCGGCAGGCGCGGTGCTGCTGCCGTGGGTTGTGCGCGGGCGCAGCGCCGTGCTCGACGTCGTAACGGCCACGAGTTGGGCTGCCTTATTGCTTGTTGCCTCCTCGCCCCGACAAATCGGCCTGTACGTGCACGTCTCCCCCGCCGTTCCGCGCGGCGCGATTCTTGGAGCGCTGCTTGGGGGCATGCTCGCGGTGGCCGCGCGTGCTCTGCGCGGCCCCGTCTGAGTTGGTCCTCAGGGCCTCTCGGAGCCGGCGATCCTCCGGGCGCCGTACGCTCTCATTGAGGCGGGCCCTTAAAGTGGGCGGGGCACGCCCGCGGGATCAGACTCGTCCACCCTTGAGATGAACCCACTGAAGAGCCTCGAGACTACGATTGCCAACCTCATCGAAGGCGGGTTCGGACGTCTGTTCCGCACCGAGGTGCGCCCGATGGAGCTCGCTCGCAAGCTCGCACGCGAGATGGACGAACACCGCACCGCGTCGGTCTCGCGGGTGTACGCGCCGAACGAGTACTCGGTGTGGCTCTCGCCCCAGGATCGCGCTCGTTACGAGGGAGTCGAGCACGAGGTGATCGACGAGCTGTGCGGCTACCTGCTCGAGCACGCACGCCGCGAGGAGTTGATCCTCGCCTCGCCGCCACTGATCTCCTTTCACACCGACGAGGACCTGGCGCTCGGCGAATTCGGCATCCAGGCGCGGCTGGCCCCGCCCGACAGGCAAAGCGACGAGCTGCCCGAGCCGGCTGAACCACTCGATCCCAGCCCGCCCGACGAACACGGACAGACGATGATCTACAGCACATCGGCGCGCACCCGCCTGCCTCTGGAGGAAGCCCACGCGCGGCGCGCTGCTCGCGCGCTGCTCGCGGTCGGTGGACGACGCTTGATCGTTCCATCCGGAGGCGGCACGATCGGGCGCAGTCGTGCCTGTGATGTCGTCCTCGAGGATGCCGGCGCCTCCCGTCGGCACGCCGAGATCCGCCCGCACCAGGATGGTTGGACGCTTCAGGATCTCGGCTCCACCAATGGCGTACTCGTCAACGGACGCCCCATCCACGCTCAGCAGCCACTGCGCCAAGGAGACCGCATCGAGATTGGTTCCACGGAGATCGTCTTCGAGCTCGGATGACCACGCTCGAGCCCGTATCCGTGGCGCTGAAGTTCGGCTTCCTCGCCGTGCTCTACCTGTTCCTGCTGTGGGTGGTGCGCAGCGCGCTGAAGGACCTGCGTGGCGCCGGCGGCGGGGTGGGCGGGCTTCCTATTAAAGGCGCCGCGATTCCGGCTGACGCTACCGGGCTGTACTCGGCGTCGACGCTCGGCAGCGCCGACGTCGCCCACCGGGCTCCCAAGCTAGTGGTTGAGCGTGCCCCCGGGCACGACCCCGGAATGATCTACGACCTCGATGGCGACATCGTGCTCGGCCGTGGCGAGCGTGCGGAGATACGCCTAGAGGACCCGTTTGCCTCCTCGCGCCACGCACGTGTGTATAAGCAGGGCAACATAGTGGTCATCGAGGATCTCGGCTCCACCAACGGCACCTACCTCAACGAGGAGCTGCTGCAGAGCGCCCGGCCGTTGCATCCGGGAGACCGCGTCAGGATCGGCGACTCCGAGTTCACGTTTGAGGTCGACTGAGCCGATGCTGCGCGTCGCCGAGCAATATGTCGGGACCGACACCGGGCGCCAGCGGCGGGCGAACGAGGACTCGATGCTCGCCCGTCCACCACTGTTCGTGGTGGCGGACGGAATGGGTGGCGCACAGGCTGGAGAGGTCGCCTCCCGGCTCGCCGTCGAGTCCTTCCAGCATGGCCTCGACGACACGATGGACGCCGAGGGCAGTCTCGCTGCATATGCGCGCGCGGCGAACGTCAGCATCCATGAGCTCTCCCAGGCGAACGCCGAACACGCCGGCATGGGTACGACGCTCACCGCTGTGTATGTGGGCGCCGAGGAGGTGGCGATCGCGCACGTCGGCGACAGCCGCGCCTACTGCCTGCGCAGCGGGGAGCTACTGCGCCTGACTGACGATCATTCGCTCGTCGATGAGCTCATACGTCAGGGTAAGCTCACGCCCGAGGAGGCCCTCGAGCATCCCCAGCGCTCAGTTATCACGCGCGCTCTTGGGCCGGAGCCGGAGGTCGAGATCGACACCTGCTCCTACCGCGCTCGCGCCGGAGACGTGTACCTGCTGTGTAGCGACGGCCTCACAACGATGGTCCCCGATCAGCGCCTCGCCGAGATTCTGCTCGCCCACCCGCGCCTGCGCGACGCTGGTGAGGCGCTGATCGGGGCGGCGAACGAGGCGGGAGGCCGGGACAACATCACGGTTGTGCTGCTGCGTGTCGAGGAGGTACAGATAACTGCGTCCTCCCTCGTTGAGGGGCCGGCCACGTTGACCGGTATCCCGGCCCTACCGGTGGACGACTTCGTGGCGCAACCATCCCCCGTGACCAGTCCACGCCGGCCACGTCACCCGTCCGCGGATGCCCCACCTCGCGCTCAGCGAAGGGGACGCCTGCACCGTGCCGGCACGGCGGCGATCGTGCTCGGGTTGCTCGCCTTTCTTGGCGTGGGGTCTTATCTGGCCTCGCAGTCGGTCTACTTCATCGGCACGAACGGCCGCGGGCTGGTGACGCTGTTCAACGGCTTTCCTTATGAACTCCCCGGCGGTGTGAAGCTTTACAGCAAGCACTTCGTCTCGGGAGTGAGCGCGTCGTCGCTGAGCGTCGGGCGACGACGGACGCTGCTCGATCACTCGCTGCGCTCGGAAGCGAACGCGACCGATCTGATGCACAGCCTCGAACTGGGCCAGCTCGAATGAGGGAGTGGCGGTGAACCGGCCGATCGTCCGTTTATATGGGCTCGTCGTCCTGCTGTTCGCGTTGCTCGTCGCGTTCACCTCGCGCTGGACGATCTTCGAAGCCTCCTCGCTGCGCAGCAATCCGCTGAACGCTCGAGCTCTGCTCGAGCAGGAACGCATCGATCGGGGAAAGATCCTTGCCGCGGATGGCACCGTGCTCGCGCACAGCGTACGGGGCACGAGGGGTACCTACGAACGGTCTTATCCGAAGGGTGAAGAGTTTGCCCACGCAGTTGGCTTCTCCTACATCAATCCCGACTTGGGCCAGACCGGGCTCGAGCGCTTTTGGAACGCCGCGCTGAACGGTCAGACGGGCACGAATCTGCAGGCGATCCTCGACCAGCTCCAGGGCAAGCGCCCGCAGGGAGACGAAGTCCTGACCACACTCGATCCGAAAGCCCAGCAGACGGCGATCGCGGCCCTGGGGGAACATCGGGGGGCGGTGGTCGCGCTCGACCCGCGCACCGGAGCGGTGAAGGTGATGGCCTCGACGCCGAGCTTTGACCCGAACAAGCTGTCTACGCGGGGCGCGTATGAAAAGCTCACGACCGATACGCAGGGCAGACCGCTGATCAACCGTGCCACCCAGTTTGGCTATCCCCCGGGCTCGACTTTCAAGGTCATCACAGCCACGGCCGCAATCGACACGGGACAGTTCACCCCGCAATCGACGCTGAGTGGACGCAACGGCGTGACCATCTCCGGCGTGCCGCTGGGCAACGACAACGGCGAGAGCCTCGGCCAGATCAGCCTCACCGAAGCGCTCGCGAAATCGATCAACACGGTGTGGGCGCAGGTGGCCGAGAAGCTCGGTAAGCAGACGATGGCGCGCTATATGAGTCGCTTTGGCTTTGATCGCAAACCCCAGCTGGACTACCCATCCGATGAGATGTCCTCAAGCGGCGAGTATCTCCGTGGAAGGATCCTGTCCCCGACGAGCCCGCGGGTAGATATCGGCCGGATGGGGATTGGACAGGACAAATTGGAGGTGATTCCGCTGCAGATGGCGGAGGTGGCGGCCGCCGTGGCGAATCACGGCCGATTGATGGTGCCGCACCTGACCGAACGAATCGTCGACCCCGACGGGCGCGCCGTAAAGCAGATCTCAGCGCGGGTGCAATCGGTCGTGATGAAACCCTCAACCGCAGCAGCCGTGACGGGCATGATGGAGGCGGTGGTCAGCGAAGGCACGGGCACCGCGGCACAGATCCCCGGAGTGCAGGTCGCGGGCAAGACGGGCACAGCCGAGACGCAGATCGGCGCGGCGATCAACAACGTGTGGTTCATCGCGTTCGCGCCCGCCAGCAGTCCGCGGGTGGCGATTGCAGTGACCCTCGAACATGTCCCAGGCCAGGGTGCCTCGTTTGCGGCGCCGGTCGCCAGAGGAGTGATGGAAGTGCTGTTGAGGTCCGCACCATGATTGAGCCGGAGACGATCATTGACGGACGCTACCGGGTGCTGTCGCGTCTCGGCTCGGGGGGGATGGCCGACGTGTACCTCGCCGAGGATCGACTGCTCGGTAGGCAGCTGGCGGTGAAGGTGCTGCACCATCACTTCGCTGAAGATCAGGAGTTCGTCGAGCGCTTCCGCCGTGAGGCCTCGAGTGCCGCTGGGCTGTCGCACCCAAATATCGTCGGAATCTTCGACCGTGGCGAGTGGAACGGGACCTACTACATAGCAATGGAGTATGTCGCCGGGCGCTCGCTGAAGACGGTCGTGCGCGAGCAGGGGGCGCTCGATCCGGCCACGGCGATCGACATCGTCACGCAGATCCTGCGCGCTGCGCGCTTTGCGCACAAGCGCGGGGTCATCCACCGCGATTTGAAGCCCCACAACGTGATCCTCGACGATGAGGGCCGCGCACGGGTCACCGACTTCGGGATTGCGCGGGCGGGCGCCTCAGACATGACCCTGACCGGCTCGATCATGGGCACTGCCCAATACCTTTCCCCTGAGCAGGCTCAGGGACATACGGTGAGCGGGCGCTCTGACCTGTACGCCGTGGGAATCATCCTGTACGAGCTGCTCACTGGCGCGGTTCCCTTCGACGGCGAGACCGCCGTGGCGATCGCGTTCAAGCAGGTCTCGGCGGAGCCGCGGGCGCCGAGCGAGCTGCACCCTGGCGTTCCCGGAGCCTTGGACGCGGTCGTGCTGCGCGCGCTCGCTAAGGATCCGGCGCGGCGCTTTGCCGACGCCGAGGAGTTCATCGTGGCGCTTGCGCAGGCGCGCGAGGGGCTGGGAGTCGGTGCAGGTAGCGTCGTCGCGGGCGCCATTGCCGACACTGTCCTCGCCACCGGCGGCCCATATGGCGCTCCGCCAGCAACCACGAGGCCCAGCGCGGGTGTGCCGCTCGCGGAGTCGGGTGCGCTGTTGCTGGCACCGGCCGGCGGTCTCGATGGCGAGAACGGGGGCGGTGGAGGTGGGGGGGGTTCCAATCAAGCAGATCGCCGTCGGCGCAAGCTGCTGTGGGGTAGCGGGGCGCTGCTGCTCGCCGTGCTGGTGGTGCTCGGACTGCTGCTCGCCTCCTCCGGGGGGCGGGTGAGAGTGCCGAGCGTCATCGGCCAGACCGAAGCGGCCGCGCTCGCGAAGTTGAGGGCCGCGGGTTTGACCCCAGTCACCACGACGGCCTCCAGCGCTACTGTCGCGAGCGGCCTGGTAGTCAGCGAGACGCCGTCAGGCGGAAGCGAAGTGGGGAAGGGGACCCGCGTGAGCATCTTGGTCTCCACCGGCCCCGGCAGCGCGAAGCTGCCGGCCGTCGAAGGGCTTACTGCCGCACAGGCTGTGAGCAAGCTGCGGGCAGCTCACTTCAAGCCGAGGACGCAGGAACAGTCGAGCGCCAAGGTTGCGCAGGGCCGCGTGATCTCGACCGATCCGTCCGCGGGGCTCGTGGTACAGGTCGGCAGCCCCGTCACGGTGCTCGTCTCGAGCGGCCCCGCCAAGGTACATGTGCCGGACGTGACCGGCCAGTCACTCCCGGCCGCCGAAGCGGCGCTCACCAGCGTGGGACTGACGGTCGGGACGGTCACCCAGCGAGCCTCGGCCTCCCAGACTCCGGGCACCGTGCTGTCACAGTCGCCGCTGGCGCCCACTGCTTTGCCTTCAGGTGGGAAGGTGAACTTGGTGGTGGCGCAGGCGCCAAAGGAAGTTGCCGTCCCGCACGTCGAAGGCAAGACCGAAGTGGCCGCCACGACCGCGCTCGAAAAAGCGGGTTTCACCGTCAAGACGGTCACGGAACCGACGAGCGAGGCGACCAAAATCGGACACGTCCTGAAGCAGAGCCCGCCCGCTGGCTCCAACGCCCGCAAGGGCGCCACGGTGACAATCACGATCGGCATGACGGCCGAAACGACGCCAACCACCCCGACCACGCCCACGACGACCCCTACAACCACTCCGACAACGACACCCCCCGCCACACCTACCCCCGTGCCTGGCCGATGAGCGAGACGCCGCCGCTGAGAGTGGCGGTGCTCGCCGGAGGGCGTTCGGCGGAGCACGAGGTCTCGCTGTCCTCCGGGCGTGCGGTGCGCGTGGGACTGGAAGCGGCCGGGCACGAGGTGCAATGGGTGCAGGTCGAGCGCGACGGCACGTGGCACCACGAGGGAGAACGGCTGAGCGTGTGCCCGGGCGAGGGCCTGCTCGGAGTGGACGTCGTATTCGGCGCGCTGCATGGCCCGTTTGGCGAGGACGGCACGGTGCAGGGACTACTCGAGACGCTCGATGTGGCGTATGTCGGCGCCGGAGTGGCGGCGTCGGCGGTGTGCATGGACAAGGTGCTGTTCAAGCAGTTGATGGCAGCGGCAGACGTGGACCAAGTCGAGTTCGTGGGCGTGCGCGAGCAGCGCTGGAGCGCGGCGCGCGAGCAGGTGCTCACCGAGGTCGCTGAGCTGGGGCTGCCGGTGTTCGTCAAGCCGGCGCACTTCGGATCGTCGGTCGGCATTGTCAAGGTGCGCGAGCCGGTGGAGCTTGAGGGGGCGCTGCAGCAGGCCTTCAACCACGACGGCCTGGTGATCGTCGAGGCGATGGCGCGCGGCGTGGAGGTCGAGTGTGGCGTGCTCGGCACGATGCGCCACGAACGCGCTCAGGGCGCCCCGCCCGCCTTCGCATCCGAGCCTGGCGAGATCGTCCTGCCCGGCGAGTGGTACGACTACGAGGCCAAGTACTCCGCTGCAGGCATGGAGCTCAAGCTGCCCGCCTCGATCTCCGCGAGCTCGAGCGAACGGGTGCGCGAGCTCGCGGTGGAGACTTTCGAATACGCCGGCTGCGCAGGGCTCGCGCGGGTGGACTTCTTCGTGGAGGACGAGCGGGTGCTGGTGAACGAGCTGAACACGATGCCGGGCTTTACCCCGACGAGCGTATACGCGAAGCTGATGGCTGCCTCTGGAATCGCTTACTCGGAGCTCCTCGAGCGCCTCTGCCGCCTAGCGCTAGAGCGCCATGAGCGTTGCTGAGGACCGCTCACCGGAACAGCGTGATCTCGGCGAGCGAGGCGAACTGCATGCCTCCAGGCAGCTTGGTGATCCAGACGAGGTAGTAGCGATAGCGTGCGCCGCCGAGGGTGAGCTGGATGCGGGCGCCATTGTGGACATCGGGGTCTTCACCGACCGGGCCTTGCCAGCCGCGCGCGGCCAGCGGAGTCGAGCTTCCGTAGGGCAGCGACAGGTCGATGTGGTTGGCGACGTAGATTTGCGCGGAGAAGCCGGGTGTGGGTGTTTGGATTTCGATCTGCTTACCCATTACGTTCGGGGCTGCGTCGACGTACAGCCCCACGCCGACCCCACCGGCCTTCTTGAGCGTGCCGTCGTAGTAGTGCGCGGTGCTCCAGCTGGTGTTGGGGTCGCCGTCGATCGCGCTCTGGTCCTTTTCGGGGTTTTCTGAGCCGGTGCCAAACGGGTTGTAGTCGTGGGCGGCCGTTTGCGCAAGGGGCACGGCCGTCAGCCCGGGTCGTGCGTCGGCGTCCGGGGCAACGCCGCGGTGGGCGCGGTCGGCGGCGAGTATGAGCGCGAGCGCGACGAGTGCCCCGAGCAGCGCCAGCGAGACGACCCAACGCACCGGGTGGCGCATGCGCCACGGCAGGCGTCGCCGGGCCGGCCCGGGGAGAGTGCGCAGCACGGTTGTGACCTCGCCGGTTGCCTGCCCCGTGCGGGAGGCCTCGATCGCGAGCGCCTCCTCGAGGTCGACGAGCATGCTCGCGGCGTCGAGGTAGCGCTGCGTCAGGTCCTTGGATGTCGCACGGTCGATGACCGAGGCGGTCGCAGCGGAGACCTCGGGACGTGCCAGCTGTACGTCCGGTACCTCCTCGCGCACATGCTTCATTGCCACGGTGACGGGTGTCTCGCCGCTGAAAGGAACTGTCCCGGTGAGCATCTCGTAGAGGACGACCCCAAGCGAGTAGAGGTCGGACTGGCCCGTGACCGACTGTCCGAGCGCCTGCTCGGGGGAGACGTAGTCGGTCGTGCCGAGCACCCGCCCATCCATTGTCAGCCCAACCTCTGAGAGCGTGCGGGCGATCCCGAAGTCGGTGATCTTGGCGCTGCCTTCGACCCCGATGAGCACGTTCTGTGGCTTGACGTCGCGGTGCACGATCAGACGCTCGTGGGCGGCGCCGAGCGCACGCGCGAGCTCGATCGCGTAGGCAATCGCGCGAGTGATCTCGAGCGGCCCATCGCGGCGGATCAATGCCTTGAGCGTCTCGCCCTCGACGTACTCGAGCACGATGTATGGCGTACCGACCTCAGGTGCGCTGCCGAGCGCGCTCTCCGGCGATGGCTCCTCGCCCGCGTCGATCACCGTGACGATGTGGGGGTGGTTGAGTCGCGCGACCGACCGCGCCTCGCGACGAAAGCGCTCCAGCTGGTCGGAGTCCGAGGCGATCTCCCGGTGCATCAACTTGATCGCGACCGAGCGTTCGAGCACCGTGTCGAAGGCCCGATACACAGTTGACATCCCGCCCCGCCCGATCTGAGCATCGAGGCGGTAGCGCCCGCCGAGCAGGGTCCCAAGCATCGTCATGCGTCCCTATTGTGCGCCGGGCGCAGGCGGCGCGTACGGGCGACGAAGAATCACGAGGGATGCAAGCAGACCGCGGTAGAGCGAATATGGCAAGAGCGGGGCCGCGTGCGCGGCGCGGCCATGCCGCCGGAGTAGTCGGGTGACCGCGAGCGTTGAGAGGAAGGCCGCGGCGCCGCCACAGGCGAGCGCGCTAGCCGATCTCCGATCGACGAAGATCGGTGCCCCACCCACCCCGCCGCGCTGAAGCAGGCGCCCTGTCTTGAGTGCGCCGGCGCCGAGAATCACGGGAAGTCCCGTCCGACGAGCGAGAGTATGGGAGTCCGCGCGGCTGAATCCGCGCGCGCGCGCGGCGGTGAGGACGGCGCCGCTGCGAGAGACTCCGGGGATCAGCGCGAAGGCCTGGGCGAGGCCGAGCAGCAGTCCGTCGGCCGCGCTCGCCTGCACCAGCGTGCGGGTCCCCTCCTGTGGGCCAGCATCGGCGAGAGCCATTGCGACCCCCCCGAGCAACAGGCCGGCGGCGATCGTGGGGGGTCCGCTGAGGCGGCTTTGGAGGAGTTGCTCGAATGTGTATCCGGCGACGGCCGGTGGTATGAAGGAGAGCNNGCGTGAAGCGCCACCTCGAAGCACTTGCGCAGCTCCGGGTCCAGCTCGGCGTAAGGCCAGCCGGCGAGCCACGGGATCAGGATCGTGTGGGCCGAGGAGGAGATCGGCATGAGCTCGGTCGGCCCCTGGGCCAATCCGAGTGCAATGGCGTGACGGAGTGGAAGTGGCTGCCTATCCGGCGGCATCGGGTGCGGGGTCGCCCGAGTCGCGTCGTTTGCGTCTGCGGCGGATGACCGCGCTGGCAATCGCGAGGACCACCAGGACGACCACCGCGTAGTCGATGTACTCGAAGGCCTGGCGCGCGTTCTTCCATTCGCTGCCGAGCGCTTCGCCCGCGAGCGCCAGCCCCAGCACCCACGGAATGCAGCCTGCCAGCGTGAGTAGCGTGAACCTCCCGAACGGCATCTTCGCGACCCCCGCCGGGAGCGAGATGAACGTGCGGATGATCGGCAGCATGCGACTGAAGAAGACGGCCGGCGCACCGTAGCGCGCAAACCAGCGGTCCGCCCATTCGATGTGACTGGGCTTCAGATGCAGCCAGTGCCCATGGCGTTCGATCAGCTCGATGCGTCCGAAGCGCCCGACGCCGTAGGCGATCCACGATCCTACGAGGTTGCCGATGACGCCTGCGGCCACGACCCCGACGAGCGTCAGGTGGTGATGCGCGACGGTCGGGTCCGCCACGGCGAAGCCCGCGAACAGCATTGTCGCCTCGGAAGGGATCGGGATGCAGGCGCTCTCGGCGACCATCAGCACGAACACCGCCGCCAGTCCCGTGTCACGGACGAAGTGGGAAGCGACGTTGAAAAGCGATTCAGAGATCGAGGCGAGGACGAGCATCGATCACGAAACGATACCTGCGCACCAGGCCGGGGGCTCTGGACCGTTACCGTGCCGCAGAGATGCGCGTCTGGATCGACTTGACGAACAGCCCGCACGTGCTCGTGATGCGGCCCGTGATCGAGCGCCTGCGCGCGGATGGCCACGAGGTGCGGGTGACCGCGCGTGACTTCGCCCAGACGATCGCGCTGTGCGATCGCTTTGGAATCGCACACACAGCGATTGGCCATCATCGCGGTGAACGGCTGATGGCCAAGGCAACAGGACTCGCCTCCCGCTCTGCCGCGCTCGTGCGCTGGGCGCGAGCCGACGCCCGAGGATCCGGAACCCGCCCACCCGGAACCCACCCATCCCGGCCTTTTGACATCGCCCTCGGCCACGGCTCCAACGACGTGAGCGTCGCGGCCGCGATCCTGCGGGTGCCGAGCACGACGATGTTCGACTACGAGTGGGCGACGGTGCAGCACAACGTCAACTGCCGTTTGGCCCGCGCTGTGGTGGTACCCGATGCGATTCCCGAGGAGCGTTTGGAGCGGTACGGCGCGAAGGGAAAGGTGCGGGCGTACGGAGGGCTCAAGGAGGAGTATTACCTGGCGGACTTCGAACCCGACCCCGCCGTGCTCGGCGAGCTGAACCTCACCCTGGCACGGCCGATCGTTGTGGTGCGAACGCCGCCTGAGGTGTCGCTTTATCACCGCTTCGAGAACGACCTGTTTGCGCGGGCGCTCGGGCGCCTGCGGGCGCTCGCCGCGGTGGATGGCGTACAGCCGGTCCTCCTGCCACGCGTGGATTCCCAATCCAAGAAGCTCGCCGAGATACCGGGCTTCGTGGTTCCCGAGCGCGCGATCGACGCGCAGTCGCTGATCGCGTATGCGGACCTCGTGATCTCCGCGGGCGGCACGATGAACCGCGAGGCGGTCGCGCTGGGGACACCGGTGTACACCACGTTCGAGGGGCGGCTGGGCGCCGTCGATGAGCGTTTGATCGAGGAGGGCCGTTTGAGCAAACTGGAGGAGCCGGAGAAGCTGGACTTGGGCAAGCGTGCCAAGGATGTTCCCGCCGCCGGGGTGGGCGGGATTCGGATCAGACGCGACCCGCAGGTTCTGGTGGACCTGTTGCTGTCTCCGCTCAGCTGCTGAGCAGCCCGTACAATCTGACCCAATGCGCCGACGGATCCGCGCGGCGGCCCTTCCCCTCCACCGGCACTCCCTGCCCCAGCTCGCGGTGGACGGGGCGCTGGTCGCGCTCGCGTACTACCTCGCCTTCGAGCTACGCTTCAACAACGGCACGGGTAGCCGCTCGCAGCTGCCGCACGACTACGAGCTGCTGCGCGAGCGGACGATCTGGTGGGTGCTGGGGGGAAGCATGCTCGTGCTCGTCCTGGCACGGGTCTACCAGCGCCGCTGGCGATATGCCGGCCAGCGCGACTACGAGGCCGTGCTGCGCGCAGTGCTGACGATCGTGCTGCTGACCGTCGTCGCCGTCGCGGTGCTGCGCCCCGTGCACCCCTTCTCGCGCGCGATCGGCTTGCCGAACGGCGTGGTCGCGCTGTTCTTCCTGCTGTCCCTGCTGTTTCTGTGCGGCGTTCGGATGCTCGTCCGCGGCGTCTATGAGCGCCGCCCGCTGGCTGGCATCCGCGGCGGGCGTAAGGGTGAGCGCAGCGTTCTAATCGTGGGCGCCGGCGACGGTGGACGCTTGGTGTTGCGTGAGATCGTGCGCAACCGCGGGCTCGGCCTGCAGCCGGTTGGCTTTCTCGACGACGACCCACGTAAGCGCGGGCTGCGGATCGAAGGGGTCAAGGTGCGCGGCAACACCGAGGAGGAGCTGCCCCGCGTTCTGGGCGAGACCGAGCCAGACGAGGTGATCATCGCGATTCCCTCCGCTCCAGGCTCCACTCGCGCCCGCGTCGTGCGCGAGTGTCGTTTGCGAGGCATCCCGGTGCGGACACTGCCGACGGTGTTCGAGTTGTTGCAGACCAGCGGCGCAGGTACGCTCGCGCGGCAGATGCGTGAGGTGCGTGTGGAGGATGTGCTCGGCCGCGAGCCAGTGCAGATGGAGCTCGCGCGAGTGGGCGCTTATTTGGCGGGGGAGACGGTGCTCGTGACGGGTGCAGGCGGCTCGATCGGCGCGGAGCTGT
>PLBZ01000088.1 GCA_003134675.1 Solirubrobacterales bacterium | reverse complement strand
CGCCGCCGCCGCCGGCGCATCCCCCGCCGCGCTCGCCGCGCTCGCCAGCGCGCGCGCGATCATCATTGGCCCGTCGAATCCGATCATCTCGATCGGCCCGATCCTCGCGATCGGCGCGATCCGCACCGCGATCGAGACCTCGGGCGCCCCGGTCGTCGCCGTCAGCCCGATCGTCGGCGGCGAGGTCCTGAAGGGCCCAACGGCCGCCTTCATGGCGTTCGCCGCGCTGGAGTGCAGCGCCGACGGGGTGGCCGACTTCTACGGGGAGCTGCTCGACGGGATCGTCGCGGACGAGAACGTCGGCCGGTTGACGACCCTCCAAACCGATACCCGGATGGACAACGCCGCCTCCCGCGCACTCCTCGCCAAGCAGGTCCTCGGCTTCGCGGATGCTCTGCGCTGACGCTCGCTAGCCTCCAGTGCAGTCATGCGCACCGCCGCGATCCTGCCCGTCAAGCGTTTCGCCCAGGCCAAGCAGCGTCTGGGCGAAAGCGTGTCTGAGCCGTTCAGAGAAGACCTGGCACGAGCCATGGTGTGCGATGTACTCGATGCACTGCACGACACCCCATCGATCGAGCAGACGATCGTGGTGAGCAACGAGCAGTCGGTCGCTCTTCTCGCGGACCAACAGGGAGCGATCGTGATCAGCGATACAGCCAACGACGGTCAGAGCGCCGCTGTGGTGCTCGGCATAGAGCGCGCTTTGGCCCTGGGCATCGAACGGGCGCTGTGCGTACCCGGCGACTGCCCGGCGCTTGACCCCGGCGAGCTGGCGCAGTTGCTTGGCGCCGTTGAAGATCAGCCCGAAGTGGTGATCGTCCCCGACCGTCATGGAACGGGTACCAACGGCCTGCTGCTCGCCCCTCCAGACGTCATCTCCCCCGCCTTTGGTCCCGACAGCTGCCAGCGTCACCTCGAGCTGGCGCGAGAAGCCGGCGCGAGAAGCCGGTTCGAGCGTCCTGGATCCCTGTTGCTGGATATCGACACGGGGGAAGACCTCACCGTTCTGCACGAGCGCCTGTCCTCGGAGCAGAGGAGAGCTCCCCGAACCCGGACGGTGCTGGGCCGCTCATCGGAACCGTGTCTGATCTCTCCGTCAGCAGCCTGAGCGGCCTTCCAGAGATCCGCGCCGGAGACGACCTCGGCGCTCTGATCTCTGCAGCGGCGGGGGACGGGCGAATGCACGATGGGCAGGTGGTGGCGATCGCACACAAGGTGGTGTCGAAGGCCGAGGGCGCCTTCGTCGATCTGGCCGACATCGAGCCTACCGCACGCGCCCGAGAGCTCGCGTCAAAGCAGGGCCGTGACGCACGTGCCGTCCAGGTGGTGCTCGACCAGTCCAGCGAGATCGTGCGCGCCGAGCGCGGCGTGCTGATCTGTCGCACCCACCACGGCTTTATCTGTGCCAATGCGGGGGTGGACAACTCTAATACGGCCAGCCCAGAGACTTTGATCGTGCTACCGGTGGACCCCGATGACTCTGCGCGGAGGATCCGAGCACGCCTGAATCAACTGACAGGAGCCCGACCGGCGGTACTCGTGACCGATAGCTTCGGCCGCGCTTGGCGCCATGGTCAGTGCGACGTGGCGATTGGTTGCGCGGGCATGCAGCCGCTGGAGGATTGGCGAGGGCGCGAAGACAGCATGGGGTTGCAGTTGCAGGCCACTTGGCTGGCCGTCGCCGACGCGGTGGCTGCCACCGCTGACCTGGCGCGGGCAAAGGATTCCCGCGAGCCGGTCGTGATCGTCGATGGCCTAGAGCGGTTCATAACGGACGCAGACGGACCGGGGGCAGCGACGTTGCTGCGCGCGCTGGAGGAGGATCTGTTCCGCTAGGTCTCAGGCGGCGACCGGCAGCTCGTAGCGCCGACGTATCTCATACAGCGTCGTGCGCTCGGCCGCGGGTCGCCCGGCCTCGTGAGCAGCCGCCACGAGCTGGTCGGCATCCAGGCGAGTGCCGTGATAGGAGCCTGCCAGGCGACTGATCGACTCCTCCATCAGCGTTCCGCCGAGGTCGTTTACACCCCAGCTCAACGACTCGACGGCCGCGTCGAGGCCCATCTTTACCCAGGATGCCTGCAGGCTTCCCACCGTCCTGCCAAGCGCCAGCCGGAACACTGCGGTGTGCTTGAGGTTCTCCTCACGGGAGATCTCCTCCACCCCGTGCGTGCGGCCCAGCAGCGTCTGGAAGGGAATGAAAGAGAGCGGCACGAACTCCGTGATGCCGCCTGTGCGTTCCTGCAGCTCGCGCACCACGCGCATGTGCTCGGCGAGCTCCCAGGGCTCCTCGATGTGCCCGAACATGACGGTCGCGGTCGAACGCAGGCCGGCCAGGTGACTTGCCTCGATGATCTCCACCCAGCGCGCCACCGGCAGCTTGTTGGGCGAGATGCGTTCGCGCACGCCGTCGTGCAGAACCTCCGCGGCGGTGCCAGGCGTCGAGCCGAGCCCCGCCTCCTTCAGGCGGGCGAAGACCTCGGCGGGCGGCAGCTGAGAGATGTCGCACATGTGGGCGATCTCCATCGGGCTATAAGCGTGCAGATGTAGATCGGTGCCCGCCCGCCCCGCTGTCCTCTTGGCCAGACGCAGCCACCCCAGATAGTCCTCGAGCGTCCAGTCGGGGTGGATGCCGGATTGGATGCACAGCTCGGTCGCGCCGAACTCGATCGCGTCGTGGATGCGCGCCACGAAATCCGCCTCGTCGTGCTCGTAGGCGTCAGGCGAGCGCTTGCCCTGCCCGAAGCCGCAGAACGCGCAGCCGACGATGCAGACGTTCGACACGTTGATGTTCCGATTCACCACGAACGTCACCGTCTCCCCCGCAACTTCCTCGCGCAGCTCGTCCGCGGCCTGGCGGATCTCCTCGATCGCCTCCTCCCGTGTCTCCGCGAACAGCGCCGTCAACTCGTCCTGGCTGAGCGCGATCCCCTCGCGTCCCTTCGCGATCGCGCCGCCCACCAGCTCCGGACGGATCGCAGTGGGGGGCTCCGTGCGCCCGGAGCCGCTGCGCGGGATGAAGCTCCAATACTTCAGCTTGATCGTGTCCATCACACCCTGCGCCACCCACTCGGCGGTCGTGTACTTCGGGTAGACACATAGCCGCTCGGTCAGCGCGTAGCCGTCCGCCTGCAGCGCCTTGCGCACCTGATGCGGCGAGGGGAACGGGTGCTCGGGGGAGATGTGATCGCCGTTCGCGCTCAAACCTCCCAGGTCGGTCGCGCCCGTCGCCACGAGCTCGCCCCACCAGTCGGCGAGGTTTGGGGGAATCTGAATGCCGACGTCCGGCATCAGCCGGCGTGTCTCTGCGACCAGGCGCTTCATATCCTCGATGCTCACCGGACAGGCCCACTCTGGCAGCGGAAGCTCCGGCCGGCCGTCCGCCACGCCCGTGCGCCAATACTCGCGCGCGGCCTCGTCGGCGATCTCAGCCGGCTCTTGGCCGTAGTAGCTCTGGTGCGGGACGAAGTTCTGCAGGATCACCTCCTGGATGTGACCGTACTCGGCGTGCAGCGCAGCCAGCGCTTCCAGCGATTCGACGCGCTCCTGCTCGGTCTCGCCGATGCCCACGAGGATGCCCGAGGTGAACGGGATCTTCAGCTCGCCTGCCGCCCTGATCGTCTCCAGGCGCCTGGCCGGGTGCTTCGTCGGCGAGCCGGCGTGGACCGTCTGCATCAGCCGCTCGGAGATCGACTCGAGCATCAGCCCCTGCGA
>PLBZ01000040.1 GCA_003134675.1 Solirubrobacterales bacterium | reverse complement strand
CGAGCGGGCCGGCGGCGACGTGGCGGAAGCCGAGGGCGTAGGCGGCGCGCTCGAGCGCTGAGAACTCCTCCGGGTGCCAGTAGCGCACGACTGGGAGGTGGCGCTCGGAGGGACGCAGATACTGCCCGACGGTGAGCACCTGCACGCCGTGTTCGCGCAAGGCGCCGAAGGTGTCCACCAGCTCCTCGTGTGTCTCGCCGAGTCCCACCATCAGGCCGGACTTCGTCACCATCTCGCTGCCGCCCATCTCCCAAGCCAACCTCAGCACGCGGCAGGAGCGCTGAAACTCCGAGCCGCGACGGGCGATGGGATAGAGGCGCGGGACGACCTCGACGTTGTGATTGAAGACGTCGGGGCGCTCGGCGATCACCTTCGCCAATGGCATCTCCTGGCCTTGAAAGTCCGGGGTGAGCACCTCGACCTGGCAGCCGGGCGCCTGGCGGCGGATCTGGCGGATCACGCCGACGAACGCGGAGGCGCCCTTGTCAGGCAGGTCGTCGCGGTCGACCGAGGTGATCACCGCGTGGCGCAGGCCCATGCGCGCGATCGAGCGCGCCACCCGCGCGGGCTCCAGAGGATCGTTCCAGGTGGGCTTGCCTGTCTGCACGTTGCAGAAGCCGCAGCGGCGCGTGCAGGTGTCGCCGAGGATCATGAACGTGGCGGTGCCACGCTCCCAGCACTCGCCTACGTTGGGGCATGCCGCCTCCTGGCAGACCGTGTGCAGGTTCTCCGAGCGGATCAGCTCTGTGAGCTCGCGGTAGCGGGCTCCACCGGGTGGCGGCACTTTGAACCACGGGGGCTTGCGCTCGCGCAGCGGACGCACATCGGGCCCGAGCACCTCGAGCACATCCATCCCGCCGGGGTTCGCACGCGAGCGCGTCGCGTTCATGCCGCCACCGCCTGGCGGTCGATCCCCAGTTGGTCCGGCGAGACGAGTCGTGGACGTCGACCGTGGCCGGCGCAGAAGTGGTGTGTCATGCGCTTGCGCAAGACGGCGTGGTCGACCGCAATCTCGGTGGGCAGCTCGTGGGCGATCGAGGTCATCGTGACGCCGGGCAGGCCGCAGGCGACGACCCAGGAGAATGGGTCGAGGTCAGCGTTGACGTTGACCGCAAAGCCGTGGGTGGAGATCCCTCGCGAAACATGGACGCCGATCGATGCGATCTTGCGATCCTGCACCCAGACGCCCGTGTAATCGGGGCCCTCCGCGCAGCGGGAGCGCGCCGCGATGCCCAATTCGGCCAGTGCGGACACGATCGCCGATTCCATCGTGCGTAGGTGGACGCCGATGTCGTGGACATGCATGATCGGATAGCCCACGAGCTGGCCGGGCCCGTGGTAGGTGAGCTTGCCACCGCGATCGGTTGCGAGCACTTCGATGCCTTTGGTGCGGTAGAAATCCTCGCCGAAGGGCAGATCCTCGGCGGCGGAGCGCCGTCCGCGCGTGTAGACCGGCGGGTGCTCGAGCAGCAGCAGGGTGTCGGGCAGCTCCTCGGCGTGCCGTCGTGTGTGGATGCGCTCCTGGAGGGCGACGGCGTCGAGGTAGGGGATCGTGCCCAGATGGCACACCCAAAGCTCGTCACGCGTCATGCGCTCAGGTTAGCGTCGGGGGAGGGAGGGGGATCTACTCAGAGCGTGAGGGCAGAGGGCGCTTCCAGCAGCTCGCGGATGCGCGCGAGGAAACGAGCCGCGTCGGCGCCGTAGAGAATGCGGTGGTCGCAGGCGAGGGTGACGGTCATCGTGTGGCGTGCGAGGATCTCGTTGTCGCGGACGATGGCGCGCGCTTGGAGCGAGCCGACCGACAGGATCGCCGCCTGTGGCGGGTTGATGATCGCGGTGAAGCTGGCGACGCCGAACATGCCGAGATTGGAGACCGTGAAGGTGCCCCCGCCCAGCTCCGGGGGGGTGATCGTTCCCTCACGCACGCGTGCAGCCAGAGCGCGCGTCTCGCGGGCGATCTCGCCCAGGGACTTCTCCTCGGCGTCGAACACCGTCGGCACGACCAATGTCTCCTCGGCGGCGACCGCCACGCCGACGTTGACGCGGGAGTGCAGCTGCAGGCGTCCGTCGCGGTAGCTGGAGTTCGCGCGCGGGAGCTCGCGCAGCGCCAGTGCACAGGCCTTGACGACCATGTCGTTATAGGTGGGGGCTGGGTGGGTGGGCATCGCATCCTTCAGCTCGGAGCGCAGCGCGACGCACGCCTCCATGTCGACTTCGGACTGGAGCGCGAAGTGGGGGATCGTGGCCTTCGACTCGGCCATCCGCCGCGCGATCGTCTGCTGCGTGCGCGAGAGCTCCACCACGGTGCTCTCGCCCTTCGCCGTCGTCACGCCCGCAGGCGGCTGTGCAGGCTGTTGGCCGGCGGTGCTCTGGAGTACGTCCGCCTTGACGATCCGCCCGCCGGGACCGCTGCCCGTCACCGTGTGCAGATCCACCCCGCGCTCGCTCGCGATCCGCCTGGCCAGCGGCGAGGCTTTCACGCGCTCACCCGAGGAGTCCTCCGCCGGGGAGACCTCGGGCGAAGACGCGGCGCCGTTATTTACCTCGCGCTCCGGGACCTCTCCCACCGCGCGCACACCGGCATCATTCTTGGCGGCGGTCGAGACAGGCCTACCGGGATCATCGCCGCTGCCGATATGAGCGATGACCGCCCCGACCGGCAGGGTGTCGCCCTCGGCAACGACGGTCTGTAGGACGCCCTCGAGGTCTGACTCGTAGGTCATGTTCGCCTTGTCGGTCTCGATCTCGNNAGCCAGCGCAGGATCGTGCCCTCCTCCATTGTGTCTGAGAGGCGGGGCATCACGATCTCGGCCATCTAGTCCCCCACGGGAGTCGTCGCGGGGCGCCGTCCGACGGTGGCGAGCGCGGCCTGGATGACTCCAGGCTCGTGCGGGAAGGCGATCTCCTCGAGCGGCTTGGAGTAGGGCATCGGCACGTCGGCTCCGGAGACGCGCGCGACGGGGGCGTCGAGGTCGTCGAAGGCGTGCTCGGCGATCAGCGCCGCGAGGTTCGCGCCGACGCCGCCGTGGGGCCAGCCCTCCTCGACGACGACGCAGCGGTTGGTCTTCTGTACGGATGCGAGGATCGTGTCGAGGTCGAGCGGGCGCAGCGTGCGCGGGTCGATCACCTCGGCCTCGATGCCGTGCTCCTGCGCGAGTGTCTCGGCGGCCCGCTCGGCGGTGAGCGCCATCCGCGAGACCCCCACGATCGTCACGTCCGAGCCCTCGCGGGCGACGCGCGCGCGGCCGAAGTCGATCGTGACGTCCTCGCCCTCGGGCACCTCGCCGCGGATGCCGTAGAGGGACTCGTGCTCGATGAAGATGACGGGGTTCTCGTCGCGGATCGCGGTCTTCAGCAGGCCCTTGGCGTCGGCGGGGGTGGCGGGGACGGCGACGAGCAGGCCGGGTATGTGCAGGAACATCGCCTCCAGGCAGTGGGAGTGGGTCGGGCCGAGCTGGTGGCCGGCGCCCTGGGGCATGCGGATCACCAGCGGCACGGAGACCTGGCCGCCGAACATGTAGTGGATGTGGGCCGCGTGGTTGACGATCTGGTCGA
>PLBZ01000061.1 GCA_003134675.1 Solirubrobacterales bacterium | reverse complement strand
GCATCACCAGCGGCGCCAGCCAGACCGTGACCGTGAGGACACCGGCGATGCCTATCGCCAGTGCGCCGAGCAGGCTCGTGGCGGCCAGGACGACCAGCGTCCGGTCGGAGAGGCTCGTCTGCAGCGGCCGGTCGTTGAGCTCGTCGAGTGCATGCGCCGCCACCCCCACCGCCAATCCAAAGGCAGCCAACCCCCATAGCAGGCGATCGACATACAGGTGCGGAGCAACCGCCGCACCGATCGCGAAGTAGCTCAGATGCCANNCCGACCGTGCCCGAGGGCGTAGAACGCAGGACGCTCAGTCGTAGCCGGCATCGCCGAAAGACTCGTCCTTCCTGGCCGACATCACGACGCCGCCACCGAGGCTCATACGCCGCACCTGCACATCGCGCAGACCGGCCTCGTGCCAGTAGCCGACGATCCGCTCGAGCGGATGACGCTCGTAAAAGCCCGTGATGCTCGGCCCGAGAAAACGGCCCACCGCCGCCCAATCGCGCGAGGCCATCCGCCCAAGCGTCGGCAGCCCGATCGCCGTGTAGCACCGCCATGCCGCCCGCGGCACACGACCCGGTGGCACCCCGAACTCCAAGGAGGCCACCCGCCCTCCAGGGCGTACCACACGAGCCAGCTCGCGCAGCGTCGCCGGCGGATCCTCGACATAGCGCAGCAGATACGTAAACGTCAGCGCATCGAAGCTCCCATCCGCGAACGGCAGCTGCTCGGCCTGCCCCTGCACCAGCTCCACGCGGTCGGCGTCATCGGCGAAGCGCCTCCTGGCGGCAGCGAGCATCTCGGGGCTCTGATCGAGGCCCACGACCGAGCAGTCCGCGCGCCTGCGCAACTCGGCGGCAACCATCCCCGTGCCGGTCGCCACGTCGAGCACCCGCTGGGCGGGCGCCGGTTCGACCGCATCCACCAGCGCACCCCGCCAGCGAGGGTCCTGTCCGAAGCTGAGCACATTGCTCAACCGGTCATAGCGATCCGGCAGGCCGTGGAACAGCTCGAGCGCCTGGCGCTTGCTCGCCGACTCCATGCCCTAACCGTATCGGGCTGGACACTGAGGCAGGGAGATAGGGTGTAGTAGATGATCGCGGTGATCACAGGGGCCTCGAGCGGGATCGGAGAGGCGACCGCCCACCGGCTTGCCCGCGAGCCCGGAGCTTCGCTGGTGCTCGTCGCGCGCCGCGAGGAGCGTTTACGCGCATTGGCGTCGTCGCTGGGCGAGGAGCGCGTCAGCTTCCTGGCCGCCGACCTCGTCGAGGAGGACGCGCCCGCCCGCATCCTCGCGCACGTGCAGGAGCGTCACGGCCGGCTGGACCTGCTCGTCAACAACGCCGGCTCCGGCTGGCGCGCGCGCTTCGCCGACGGAGGCTATGAGAACGTGCGCCGCACGATGGCGATCAACTTCGACGCGCCCGTCCGCCTCACCGAGGCGCTGCTCCCGCTGCTGCGATCCTCCGCTCCGAGCGCGATCGTCAACGTCGCCTCCACCGCCGGCCGTGTCGCGCGCGCGGGAACAGGCGCCTACAGCGCGTCCAAGTTCGCGCTCGCCGGCTGGTCGGACTCGCTGTGGGCGGAGGAGCGCCCGCACGGGGTCCACGTCGGGCTCGTCCTCCCCGGGTTCATCTCCACCGAGGGCTTCCCCCAAACCGAGCTGAGGAAGAAACGCCTCACACGCTGGGCCGTCTCCACGCCCGAGCAAGGAGCCGAGGCGATCTTCCAAGCCGGACTCGGCCGCCGTCCCGAGCGCTACGTCCCGCGCCCCTATGCCCTCGCAGCCGCATTCCGGGTCCTCACGCCCGGCCTCGTCCGCCGCGTGATGGGCGGCTCCGCCGCGACGGTGATGACCACGACCACCAACCGCGAGGACTAACCGCCCCCAATCGACCGGCCGCCAGGCAGTCCCATCCCGGGCATTGCCTATCGTCCTGTGCTCGTGTCTGCTTCGGACTTCCATGCCTCGCTCGCCGACGGCGAGGCCGTGCTGCGCTTTCCCTACGACGAGCGCCTGCGTCAACTGCTGCGCGCACTCCCGGGACGGCGCTGGGATGCCGCCGGCCGGACGTGGTGCATCCCGCTCGATCCCGAGCGTGCGGAGGCGCTCGCGCGCCTGTTCGAGGGCCTGCCCGGCACACCGGATGTGACCGACCAGCTCGCCCGCACGATCGAGCGCCGCCGCGCCCGACGCCGCTACGACGAGTGCGTGCTCGACCTCGCCCGGCCCGATGAGAACTGGTGGCTGAGCTTCCCCACCGACACCGCCCCCGAGCTCGCGCAAGCCCTGCTCGAGCACCCGAGCGCCTACCGCCTGCCCGCGATCGGCCGAGCACTGATCCCACTCGACAGTCACGCCGCGCAGCTCGTGGAGGAGCTGCCCGCAGCCCCTTGCAGCCTGCGCCTGACCGACGACGCGGCACACGCGCTCACGGAGATCTCGCAGCAACGTACAGATCGGGACGTCAAGAACACGTCCGTCCGGCAGATCCTATGGACAGGCACGATCGATGTTGCTGACCATCACGAACAACCTGTGTTCCTGCTGCTCGGTGAGAGCACCCGCCTGCCGCGCGAGCTGCGCGAGCAGGCTGTGAGCGCCCCCGGCGGGGTGACCGTACCGCTGAGCATCGAATCGTGGCAGCTGATGGACGGACGGCTGCGCAGCTGGATCAGCCCCGGGGCGAAGCGCTGCATCGCGGCGCTGCAAAGCGGCCGGCCCGCACCCGGAGCCGTGCTGGAGCGCTCCGCCCTCCACGCCGACCCCACGTTCGTACTCGCACCCGGCCACGACCCAGCCCAGCTCGACGCCTTCGCGACGCTCACCGGCGCAGGGTGGGCGGGGGCGGGTAATCCCCGCCAGCGTCGAGGACACACCATCGGGAGCCCCGGCGAGCATGCCGGGCTCCCCTGCATCCGCGCCGACCCGTTCTGCATCCCGCAGCTCGACAGCTTTCTCGCCACGCACGACACCTGGATCGCGCCCGAGGCGCTCACACTGTTACAGGAGGTCCGCGAGGAGCACGCCCATGCCGCCGGCCTGGTGGCGCTCTCAGCCGCGACCCAGGCGCCGCTGGATGACAAGGTCGCACCCACCCTCGGCGGTGAGCTGAAGCCCTTCCAGCGTGCCGGTGTGCGCTACCTGCTTGCCCAACGACGCGCATTCCTTGCCGACGAGCAGGGCCTCGGCAAGACGATCGAGGCGCTCGCCACCCTGGAGGCCGACGCAGCCTACCCGGCGATCGTCGTGTGCCCCGCGAGCCTCAAGCTGAACTGGCTGCGAGAGCTCGAGCACTGGCTACCGGGCCGCAGCATCCAGACGCTCACCGGCACACGTGCGGAGGATCCGATCGCACCAGCCGACGTGACGATCGTCAACTACGACATCGTCGCCGCCCGCCTACCCGCGCTTCAGGCCCTCGCCCCTCGCGCGCTCGTGCTCGACGAGTCTCACTACTGCAAGAACGCCGCCGCCAAGCGCACCCAGGCAGTCCATCGACTGGCCACGGCCGTGCCGCGCGACGGTCTCGTGCTCGCGCTCACAGGCACACCAGTGATGAACCGTCCCGGCGAGCTGATCTCGCAACTGCGGATCATCGGGCGCCTTGCCGACTTCGGCTCGGGCGCACAGTTTGGCCAGCGCTTCCGCGGCCCTGACGCCCACCTGCGCCTGCACTGGCACCTGCGCGCGCGCTGCTTCGTCCGTCGCCTGAAGGCCGACGTCCTGCCGCAGCTGCCGGCAAAGACTCGTGGCATCGTGCCGATCGAGCTCGACAACGAGCCCGAGTATCGCCTCGCCGAGCGCGATCTCATCGCGTGGCTGCAGAGCCAGCCCCTGCACCTGCGCGAGCTCGACGCCCGAGTCGCGGCGGCGTTGCGCGCCGAACGCCTCGTGCGACTGAACGCGCTCAAGCTGCTCGCCGCGCGCGGCAAGCTTGGAGCAGCACTCGCCTGGATTCACGACTTCTGCTCCTCCGGCGAGCGACTCGTCGTGTTCGCCCATCATCGCGAGATCCAACGCGCCCTGCTCGAGCGCTTCCCCTCGGCACTGCACATCCTCGGCGAAGACAGCCACACCGCAAGGGACGCTTCACTGCGCGCGTTCCAGGCGCCCGACAACCCCGAAAACCAGCTGATCGTCTGCTCGATCGAGGTCGCCGGCCACGGCATCACGCTGACACGCTCCTCCAACGTCGCCTTCCTCGAGCTCGACTGGACGCCCGCCAAGCACGATCAGGCCGAGGATCGCTGTCACCGCCTCGGACAACACGACACAGTCAATGCCACCTACCTGCTCGCCGCAGCCACGATCGATGAGACAATCGCCACCCTGCTCGAGCGTAAGCGCGCGGTGATCGGCGCCGTCACCGACGGCCGCGAGGAGGATGAGGAGGGAGTCCTCGACGCACTCGTGCGCGAGCTGCGCGGCACGCCCTACCGGCGGTTGCGCGCGGTCGCGTGAGGATGGCTGTAACGGAGGGGGCCGCGGGCGCTGGAACCGAGTCCGGGAGATGCCCGACTGCTTCTCGAGACCGCACGCCTCCCGCACTCGGCCGCTATTCAAGCTCGCTTCTGTTCGACGCCGCCGGACCGGGCGTTATTGATATCGAGGGCCGGATGCGCAAATAAGGGTCAGGGAGTGTGAGGCAATGAATGCGGGCGTTAGTTTCCAGTCGCAGACCGAGTCTTTATTCAAGAACTTGTGCTATTTTGTAAATAACGTCCTACTTCGGGGCGACCTGGCCCATGGCACCGAACCCAGACCGAGCCGGCACCTTCGTCGCGCAGCCCAGCGACTATCGCGCGTTCCTGCCGGCACCGCTGCCGCCCGATCCACCAATCGCGCTCGAGGGCGAGCTGCTGAGCCTTCTTTCCGCCGCGGACATTGCGCTCGGACGCCTCGACGGGGTCGTGAAGGTCATCCCCGACCCCGAGTTCTTCGTCGCGATGTACGTGCGGCGTGAGGCCGTACTGAGCTCCCAGATCGAGGGCACCCAGAGCACTCTTGAGGACCTCCTTGAGGTCGAGCTCGAGCCAGATGCACAGGATCGAGGCGACGTCGGAGAAATCGTCAACTACGTCGCTGCCATGAACCACGGGTTGGCCCGGCTGCACGAGCTTTCGCTCTCGCTTCGACTGATCGGCGAGATCCACGCCGAATTGCTGCGGGGCGGCCGCGGCGAGCGTGCGACACCTGGCGAGTTCCGCCGGACCCAGAACTGGATTGGACCGAAAGGTGCCTCCCTGAAACAGGCGACCTTCGTCCCGCCGCCGGTACCCGAGATGAAGGAGGCCCTCTATGCGCTCGAGCAGTTCTTGTACACCGAGCCCGCACCACCGCTTCTAATCCTCGCCGGCCTCGCCCACGCCCAGTTCGAGAGCATCCACCCGTACCTCGACGGCAACGGACGAGTCGGGCGCCTACTGATCACGTTCCTGCTCGTCCATGGCGGCGCGCTACGGGCCCCGCTCTTGTACCTGAGCTACTACCTGAAGCTCCATCGCGCCGAGTACTACGACCGCCTCATGGCCATCCGCACCAACGGCGACTGGGAGGGCTGGCTCCGGTTCTTCCTGCGGGGCGTCGCAGAGACTGCGCGAGAGGCCGCCGACACCACCGAGCGGATCTTCGAGCTGCGCGAAAACCATCGGACTCTCGTTCTCGCCGAGACAGGGGCAAATGGCCTCAAGTTGCTCTCGCTGCTGTTCCAGCGACCGCTCGTGAACGTCAACCTCGTCACGGACGAGCTCGGCGTCACGTTCCCGACCGCCAACCGCCTCGTCGGCCGCTTCGAGGAACTCGGGCTCATCACCGAGACCACGGGACAACGCCGCTCTCGCGTCTTCCGCTACGAGCCGTATCTGCGTCTGTTTGACGACACCGTAGACCAGGGCATCGCGGCTTTCTAGCTGTGGCGTGCAGACACACCTGGCCCAGAACACGCATCGCATCTGTTGGTTGGGACCTCGAGCTGTTCGGCACGCGTCGTCGCTCGGCGGCACAGCCCGTTCGCTAGACGCGTGTCGGCTCGTGAAGACGGGCACAGTGACTTTGGCCAGCAAAACCAGGCCCTTGAACGTTTACGGAGGGGGAGAGATTCGAACTCTCGGTACGCCAATCAGACGCACAACGGTTTTCGAGACCGCCGCATTCAACCGCTCTGCCACCCCTCCAGGGCGACGCCCGGGAAGGCTAGATCATCCTGCCGCGCCGCGAGGCGAAGAACTCACTCAGCAGCTCCCCACACTCCTGCCCAAGCAATCCGCCCACGACTTCGGGACGATGGTTCAAGCGGGGCTCGCCGAGCACGTCGAGCACGCTTCCCGCCGCACCCGCCTTCGGATCGCTCGCGCCATACACCACCCGCGGCACGCGCGCGAGCACGATCGCCCCAGCGCACATCGCGCAGGGCTCGAGCGTCACGTACAGCGTCGCGTCCAGCACCCGCCAGCTGCCCCCCGCTCTCGCCGCCTCGCGCAGAGCGAGAATCTCGGCATGCGCCGTCGGGTCCTTCAGCAGCTCGCGCTCGTTTGCACCAACCGCGATGACCTCTCCAGCGCGCTCCACCACAGCGCCGATCGGCACATCCTCGTGCTCGAGCGCGCGCTCGGCCTCACGCAGGGCCAGCCGCATGAAGTACTCATCGCGTGAGCGCTCGCTCACAGGTCTCACCCGAGCCCTCTGCGACAGTGGATGGCGCCTCGAGCAGGCCACGCACATCATCATTACCGAAGACATGCTCCCCCGCGCCCACCATCCATCCCTTCATCCCCGCACCCGCCGGTCGCTCGCGCTCGCCGCACTAGCCCTCGTGCTGCTGATCCCCGCGCGCGCCTGCGCCGCCGGGCCCGCCGCCTACGCGCCCAACGAGGTCCTCGTCAAGTACGCCACCGCCACGCGGCTGCTGCACCTCCCCAACGGCATCAGCGTCCCCACCGCCCTCGCCCGCCTGCGCGGGCGCCGTGACGTGCTGTGGGCGGTGCCCGACTACCGCGCCCACGCCTCCGGCGAGTTCATCCCCAACGACCCCGGCATCGCAGGCGTGGCCGGCGACTGGAAACTGCTGCAGTGGAACTTCCTCGGGACCTTCGGCGTCAACGCCCCCGAAGCGTGGGCCAACGTCGCCGCCGACGGTGCCCCCGGCGGCCGCGGCGTGGTGGTCGCGGTGCTCGACACCGGCATCGCCTACGCCAACCGCGGGCGCTTTCGCCGCTCGCCCGACTTCAACCCTTACGGATTCGTGCGCGGCTATGACTTCGTCGCCCACAACTCCTTCCCCAACGACCACAACGGCCACGGCACGTTCGTCGCCGGGACGATCGCCGAGTCCACGAACAATGGCTATGGACTCACCGGCCTGGCCTACGGCGTGCGCCTGATGGCAGTGCGCGTGCTCAACAGCCAGGGCGAAGGTGACGCCTCGACGATCGCCGAAGGCGTGCGCTTCGCCGTCCGTCACGGCGCCCGCGTGATCAACCTCAGCCTCGAGTTCTCGAGCGAAGTCACCTCTTCCGACATCCCCGAGCTGATCGAAGCGATGCGCTACGCCCGCCGCCGCGGCGTGGTCGTGATCGCCGCCGCCGGCAACGAGGGCCACGCCACGATCGCCTACCCCGCGCGCGCACCCGACGTGGTCGCCGTCGGCGCCACGACCGAACACGGTTGCCTGGCCAACTACTCAAACGACGGTTCCGGACTAACGCTCGTCGCCCCCGGCGGAGGCGCCGACGCCGACCTCCCCGGCGACCCCAACTGCCACCCCGAACAGCCCTCCGGCCACGGCATCTATCAGATGACCTTCACCGGGTCCTCGCCCCGTCGCTTCGGTTTCCCCTCCGGCTACGAAGGCACCTCGATGGCCTCTCCACACGTCGCGGCGACCGCCGCGCTGGTCATCGCCAGCGGCGTGCTCGGGCGGCGGCCCTCGCCCGCGCAGATCGTGGCGCGGCTACGCGCGACCGCACGCCCGCTCGGCGGACCCGGAGACTCGCGCCTGTACGGGGCTGGGCTCGTGAACGCAGCTGCGGCTACAGCGCCGGGGGGGCCGGGGGCTGTGGGGTAGCGGACCGCTCTCCACATCGATGAACACTACGTCCGGCACGCCGTACTGCTAGGGCTACGCCGCCGGTCAGCGCTTGGCGTCCATCTCTTGCCCGCGCTTCTGCAGGAAGCTGCCGAAGGCGCCAGCCAGCGCGGCGACTACCGTGATCGCCCAGATCTCCATGAAGACGTCGAGAATTCGTCCACCCGCCGAGATCGGATTCTTCATTTGTGAGGAGACGGTCAGCAGCTGAGTCGTCGTCCAGAAAACGGCGCTGCCGAGCGTCTTGATCTCGGTCTGCTGGGAGTGGCGCTCGAGCAGGAACGCCGCGATCGCGCAGAACAGGTCGATACCGACGGTCGCCGCGGCGATCGTGACGAGGTGGTCGCGCAGCCGACGATGCGTGGCCGTCGCCGCACCTAGGACGTCACGAAACTCACGGGCAGCAGACCCGAGCACTCGAAGCAGCATCGGTCAATCGTCGCGCTCTGGATCGACCCGCTGCCGAGCCTGCTCTTGCGCGATGTCGCGATCTTGCTCTGCGCGTTCCGCTCGCTCGTGTGCGGCGGCTAGATCATGCCGAGTTTCATCACGCCCCTTCGCGCCACGCATCTGACGGCCACGCATCGACATGGTCGCGAGGAGCACCACGAGCACGACTGCTATCGCGACCACGATTACGACGACTCCCGTCCCTACGGCCAGGGGGATCAGCAAGGCCTCGCTCATTCCGTCTTCCTCCCAGAGAACTCTCCGGGTCGGAATGATACCCGCCCCGGCGCGGGACGTCGACAGCCTTGCTGAGCTAAAGCGACGACCGGCACGGCCCGGCGTCCTGGCGAGTACAGGAAGCGCAGACTTGAGACAGACCACGAGCGGGCGCTGAATGTCGTGTTCGAGTCGCTTCGCGGACGGAGCTCTGCCCAGCCCCGACAGGGCGGCGCCCGTAGCATCTACGGACGCCGCCGTGAGTGTCTACTTGACCAGGATGCGCCCCTGCATCCACGGATGGATGACGCACATGAAGTTCAGGGTCGTCCCGGCGGGTGCGGTGACCTTGAACGTCACAGGACCGCCGTGTCCCTTCGGATTGATGACAACCGAGTCGCCGGGCTCGTCAAAACCGATGGGGCCGACGTTGACGAGCGGAATCGGCGGTGGACCCGATGGAGGGCCTTCGGGATTCACGCCGTGCG
>PLBZ01000094.1 GCA_003134675.1 Solirubrobacterales bacterium | reverse complement strand
ATCCGCGTGCGCGAGGACGAGCGGTTCGTGCGCGAAGGCGACGATCTGATCGCGGCGCTCGATGTCGCGGCTCCCCTGGCGGCACTCGGCGCGACGCTCCAGACACCCACCTTGGATGGCACGGCCTCGGTCGAGGTGCCGCCGGGCACGCAGCCGGGGGAGGTGCTCACACTTCGCGGCGAGGGGATGCCCGCGCTGCATCGCGGCCGGCGAGGGGATCTGCGCGTGGTGGTCAATGTCGTGGTTCCGCGCCGTCTCAGCGAGGAGCAGCGCGAGCTGCTGGAGCGGCTGAACGTAACGCTCACCGAGGAGAACCTACGCTCGGAGGAGTCGATGTTCGCCAAGCTGCGCCGCACGTTGCGCGGCCCGGCGGCGTGATCCGTCTCGCGGTGCGCGTCAGGCTAAAGGACGCGGAGATCGTGCTGGCGGAGCTGTTGGAGCTCGCGCCGAGCGGTGTGGAGGAGGTGGGGATTGGCGAGGAAGTGGTCGAGTACGCGGTGTACGGCGCGCCGGGGGAGCTGCCGAGGCTCCCCGACCTGAGGGCGGTCGTGGGCGCTACGCCGGTGGAGGTCTCGAGCACCGAGATCGCCGACGACTGGTCCGAGCGATGGAAGCGCTTCCATCGTCCTGTCCTGATCGAGCCTCCGTGGGGAGTTCCAGCCCTGTATGTGCGACCTCCGTGGGAGGCTCCCAGCGACCGCGACGATGCCGAGGAGATCGTGATCGACCCGGGGCAGGCGTTCGGTACGGGCGCCCACGCCACCACCCGCCTGTGCTTGGAGCTGCTGCTGGAGCTGGTAGGGCTCGAGGGTGCTCCGGGGCCGTTGCTGGATATCGGCACCGGGTCGGGGGTACTGGCGATCGCCGCTGCGCAACTCGGGTTCGCTCCGGTGTTGGGTCTCGACCACGAGCGCGAGAGCGTTGCGGCCGCTGAGGAGAATGCGAACGCGAACGGGGTGGCGATTGAGGTTCGCCGCTTTGACCTGCGCGCGCAGGCGCTGCCGTGGCTGGGCACCGCGGACGGGCCGGCGGAGCCGATCGTGGTGGTGGCGAACCTGCTGCGTCCGTTGCTACTCGACCTGGCCCGGGATATGCCCCGTGCGCCGTCACAGCTGCTGGCAGGGGGTCTCTTGAGAGACCAAGTGGATGAGGTCGTGGGAGCGTTCGGCGAGCGCCTCGGTCTGCGCGAGCGTGAGCGGCGCATGAGCGGCGAGTGGGCCGCGGTGTGGCTTAGCGCTCCCTGATCAGGACGGCTGATCGGAGATCTCGGTGGCCGCGCGTACGATCGCGCGGTAGACGAGGTCGATCGCCGCTCGGGGGCCGTTCTCCTCTTCCACCAGGGCGCCGGCCGCGCTCAATGCCGCGCCGATCGTCTCCAGGGCCTCACCGTCGCTCCCAGGCTCGGGATCGCGGCATGCTGCCAGGGCCATGTCGAGCATCGCGTGCGCCTGTTCGGCGGCGCCCGTGAAGAGCGCCGGGCCGACCAGGCTCGCATAGCCGTACACGCGCGCGAGGCGGCCCGAGAGCGTGATCGAGGCTCCGCGTCGCGGCGCGCTGGCCGCGGGCAGTCCATGGCCGTCGAGCAGCGAGGCCATCGTTCCGCCCAGCACAGCCCGCGTCGTCTGCTCGTCGAGCCCCGCCTGCCGAGCCACGCGCAGCGCCAGATAGAGCGTCGTCGCGGGCATGCCGTAGGGGGGGTCCGAGGCGAACACGATTCGCTCGGCGGGGACGCGCGCGAACAGCTCGATCACGTCGAGCGGGAAGAAGCAGGAGATGTCGTAGAGCACGCCCGGGTGATCGGCCAGGCGTGTCGTGAGGATCCCCTGGTCGCAGATCGCTCCGTGTGCGAGGATCAGCACGGCGCCGGGATGGCGCAGAGCGAGGTCGGCGAGACCGTCCGCCAACGGCGGCAGGCCGCGGCCGGCGTGGATCAGGATCGGCACGCCGGCGTCTTCGGCCAGCGCGAAAACGTCGTCCATCTCCCCACCGTCGAACACGAAGTCCTGAGCGCGCGGATGCAGCTTGATCCCCTTGGCGCCCGCCGCCAGACACCGCTCCGCCTCATCGAGCGGATCTTCGGCAGGGTCCAGCCGGCTGAACGGCACCAGCCGCCCGTCGCTTTCGCCTGCCCAGGCCAGCACGCGGTCGTTCGGGACGCGATAGGACGGGTGGCGGTCGGGGTCGTGCAGCGGGAAGACGCATGCCCGTCGCGCCTCGGCGGCGTCGAGCTGCGCGAGCAGCTGATCGAGGCTCAACGATCGCCCGTCCTCGTCTAGCCCCAGGTGCGTGTGCGCGTCGATCACTTCCGCATCGGATGGGCGCAGGTGCGTCACCTCGGCTTGGAACGGAGCCAGGGCGGTGGCATATAGGGAGAAGGCGCTCACGGGCGCCACCATATTGGCTGGTTGCCCGGCTCGTATCATTGGTCTCGACCGCTGATCCGGATTAGCCTCCGAAGGATGGCCTGGCGGATCGTGATCGCAGGTGGTGGCTTTGGTGGCTTCTATGCCGCCCGGGCGCTGGAGCGGTTGCTCAAAGCAAACAGCGCCGAGGTGACGTTGGTGAACGAGGCCAACTTCATGCTTTACACCCCGCTGCTCCCCGGCGCTGCCGGCGCCACGCTTGACCCGCGTCACGTGGTCGTTCCGCTCCGCTCGCAGCTGCAGCACACCGATTTGGTGATCGGAGAGGTGACTGGAGGCGACCCGGCACATTGCACGCTCGGTGTGAAGCGAATCGACGGAGAGCAGATCGAGCTGGTATACGACCAGCTGGTCGTTGCGCTCGGGTCGGTTTCGCGCACGCTGCCGATTCCCGGACTCGCCGAGCACGCGACCGGCTTGAAGAGCCTGTCGGACGCCACGGCCCTGCGCAACCGAGTGCTGACCTGCATGGATATTGCCGAGTCACTGAAGGATCCAGCCAAGCGTGCTGAGTACCTGGGGTTTGTGTTCGTCGGCGCTGGATATGCAGGCGTCGAGGGACTGGCCGAGCTGCAGGACTTTGCCGCGCAGGCGATCGAGCTGTACCCGCGCTGTCGCGCAGAGGGCATGCGATGGGCGCTGGTGGAGGCAAAGGACCGGATCATGCAGGAGGTGCCAAAGGGTCTGTCGGAGTTTGCGGCGCGTGAGCTGCGCACGCGGGGTATTTCTGTTCGCACCGAGACGACGGTGAAAGAGATCACCGAGCGCGACGCGACGCTGTCCGACGGTGAGCGGATCCCAGCGCGCACGGTGGTGTGGACGGCCGGAGTCAAGCCGAGTCCCGCTGTCGGCAAGTTGGGGTTGCTCCTCGATCGGAGCGGACGGGTGATGGTTGACCGCACGATGCGCGTGGAGGGCTTCCAGCACGTGTGGGCGATCGGCGACTGCGCCGCGGTTCCCGATCCCGCAAGGCAAGGACAGGCGTGTCCTCCGACCGCACAGCACGCGATCCGCCAGGGACGGCTTGTGGCCCGCAACGTAGCCGCGGCGCTCGGCAACGGCCGGATGCGGCGATTTCGGTATCGCACCAAAGGAGTCGTCGCCGAGCTGGGGCACAACAAGGCGGTCGCGCTCACGCTCGGCGTGCGCTGGCGCGGCCTGCCGGCGTGGTTCATCGCACGCACCTATCACCTGTTGCTGATGCCCGGCATGGGACGTAAGCTGCGTTTGCTCGTTGACTGGAATGTCGCACTGCTATTCGGGCGCGACACCTCCGCCCCTGGGCGCCTGGGCAGCCCGACTCCCCTCCAGGAGGGCGACGATCTCGACGGTTGATCACACAAGCGCGCCGCCCCGGCGTATCCTGATCTGAGATGGCGATACTCGATGAGGTGAAGGCTGACCTGCATGGTGCGATGCGCGCGGGCGAGAAGGACAGGGTCGGCGCGTTGCGGCTCGTCCTATCCGAGTTGCAGAAGGCAGCAAAGGAGGGATCCGACGATGAGCTGACGGTCCTGCGCCGGGAGCGCAAACGGCGCCTGGAGGCTGCCCAGGCCTACCGGGAGGCCGGGCTCCAGGATCGCGCCGGCGCCGAGGAGGCCGAAGGCGAGCTGATCGCCGGCTACCTGCCGCCGGAGCTCTCGGAAACGGAGTTGAAAGAGATCGTCGAGCAGGCGGTGCGTGACAGCGGCGCGGAGTCGGCGAAGGACATGGGTCGCGCAATGGGCAAGGCGATGGCGGCCGTCGACGGTCGCGCCGACGGTAAGCGTGTATCGGCACTTGTGCGAGGCGCACTGCCCGGATGAGGTCGCAGATCGAGCTGCCGAACGAGGTTGCCGCCGAGCTGGCGGGTAGCCAGGACACGGTCCTGCGTGCTTTGGAGGAGCAGCTGGCGTGCAGGGTGTTCCTGCGCGGAAACCTGATCACCTTCGACGGCGAGGAGCGCGAGACGGGCGCCGGTGAGCGCGTGGTGCGCGAGCTCTCGACGCTGATCGAACGCGGTCACCAGCTGGACGCTGAGACGATCGCCGCGGTGACGGGCGCGCTGGATGCCCACGAGTCCCCGGCCCGGGTGCTCGAGGACGTCGTCTGGCAACACCGCGGCCTGCGGGTGGCGCCGAAGACGGTCACCCAGAAGCGTTACGTCGACTCGATCCGCTCCAGCACGATCACCTTCGGGGTGGGTCCGGCGGGCACCGGCAAGACGTTCCTCGCGGTGGCGATGGCCGCCGCCGCGCTGGCACGCCACGAGGTCAATCGCATCATCCTCACGCGCCCCGCAGTGGAGGCCGGCGAGCGGTTGGGTTTCCTGCCTGGCGACCTGATGGCGAAGGTCGATCCCTATCTGCGGCCGCTGTTCGACGCGCTCCACGACATGCTCGACCCGGAGAAGGTCTCACAACACATCGAGCGCGGCGTGATCGAGATCGCCCCGCTCGCGTTCATGCGTGGCCGCACGCTGAACGACTCGTTCGTGATCCTCGACGAGGCCCAGAACACGACGCCCGAGCAGATGAAGATGTTCCTCACGCGGCTGGGCTTCGGGTCGAGGATGGTGGTGACCGGCGACGTCACCCAGGTGGACCTGCCCCGCGAGCAGCAGTCGGGCCTGATCGTGGTGGGCGAGGTGCTCGGCGCGATCGAGGGCATCGAGTTCCTGCGCTTCGGCAGCGAGGACGTGGTTCGCCACAAGCTAGTGCAGCGGATCGTGGAGGCCTACGACGAGCACTCCCAGCGCGAGGCTCCGGAGCTACGCGCAGCCGATCGCCGCCGCGCCTGAGATTCGACGCGCGATGCTGGATGTGGAGGTTGTTGGCGCGCAGTTTGCTCCCGATGCGCCCCCGCTGGCAACGGTGCGACGCCTGTGCGTTCTGGCGGCCGCCTCGGCCGGTGTGGAGGATGGTCATCTGGCGATCGAGTACGTCGATGCTGAGCGGATCGCGCAGCTGAACGCCGAGCATCGTGGCAAGAACGGCCCGACGGACGTGCTGTCTTTCCCGATCGACGGCGCAGCGCCGCACGATGGCGCAGAGCGAGAGCTGGGCGATGTGGTGATCTGCCCCGAGCACACGGTCGATCTGCGCGAGGCGATCGTCCATGGCGTGTTGCATTTGGTTGGGTTGGATCACGAAACCGACAATGGTGAGATGCTGGCGCTGCAGGCGGAGCTCTTGAAACGACCCCACCCGCCCAGCCGATGACCCGCAGCGGCTTCGTCGCGCTTGCCGGACGGCCCAACGTGGGCAAGTCGACGCTCATAAACGCCCTCGTCGGGGAGAAGGTGGCGATCGTCTCCGACCGCCCTCAGACCACACGCAGAGCTATCCGCGGCGTGCGCAGCAGCGGCGACTGCCAGATGGTGCTTGTGGATCTGCCCGGCGTGCAGCGTCCGCGCGACGCGCTCACCGAGCGCATGGCCCAGACGGTGCGTCAGGAGCTGGATGGCTGTGACGCGGCGCTGCTGGTGCTCAACGGCGAGCAGGGGGTGGGTCCCGGCGATCGTTTCATCGCGCAGGCACTCCTCGGCGCAAGCGCGGCGGCGACGATCGCGGTGAACAAGGTCGATCGTTTGACGCGAGCGGAGACGATCGAGGTGTTGGAGCAGGCCGTGGCGCTCGAGGTCGCCGAGGATGTCTTTCCGATCTCGGCGCGTACCGGGGTCGGCGTGGAGGCGCTTACTGAGCATTTGGTGGCGGCGATGCCGGAGGGGCCGTTCATGTTCGAGGATGGCGCAACCTCCGATCAGCCGCGCGCGGTGCTGTTGGCGGAGCTGGTGCGGGAGGCGGTCATCAGGCGTACTTTCCACGAGCTGCCTCATGCCGTGGAGGTGGTTGTCGAAGAGGTCGAGTGGGTGGGCGGGCATCTCAACGATCTGGCGCGGGTGAGGGCGCTGATCTGGGTGGAGAGCGAATCCCAGAAGGGGATCCTGATCGGCGCGAGGGGACGCATGATCAAGGCGATCGGCGTGGCGGCACGCCGTGAACTGGAGCGCGAGCTGGGCGCTCAGGTGCATCTCGATTTGTCCGTGCGCGTCCGTCGCGACTGGCGGGGGGACGAGGGACTGCTCGACCGGTTGGGGATGTAATACAACATTTTTAAATACATATTTTTAGAAAAATTTCGACAAGTGCGCGGCAATCCGTTCGATGGCTGGAAGGTCGAGCTCGGAGGTGAAGAGGAAGGGGACGGGGAGCACCTCGAAGTGTCGGCGGCGAAGGCGGGCGAGTTGGTTGTGCTGGAAGCGTGCGCGGTCGTGCACGGCGCGCGCGGCCATAGCGGCGGAGCGCATCACGGAGTCGCTTCCGTCCAGGCTGTCGATCTGGAGGAGCTCCGCGGTGGAGAAGCGCCGTGGCAGGGCGCCGTTGAGGACGACCGCGTGCAGTGTGCGGTCGAGCCGCTGGTGAAGGCCGTCCTGTAGCTCGAGTGTCTCGGTGACGGCCATCTCGGTTGGCTGGGCAACAGCCAGGTAGCCGGAGCGCGCGGGATCCGCGAGCAGCTCGCGCACTCGCTGTGTTTGAGAGGCAATTGGTCCGACACGTGCGATCGCGCCGAAGGTCTGCGGTGAGTGGAGCATCCCCAGGGCATGTCCCGTGGCTGGGGCATCGAGGATCACCAGGTCATAACCGCCGGAGCGTCTGCGCGGGCGGGCGGGCCTGCTATCGCTCTGGGTGAGCTTCCAGATCTTCATCATGCTGACGAGCTCCTTGGCGCCGGGGGCGGCGGCCGCGAAGTACTGGAAGGTGCCGCTGGATGCGAGCACCCGGCCCGAGACGCGTCCGCCGAGCGCTTGTAGCCACTCGAGCAGGGCACGGTCGGGATCGATCGAGATGCTCCAGAGGTTCTTGCGGAGCTCTGTCTCGACGCCCGCATCCTCCGTGGTGAGCCCGAACAGCTCCGGTAGCCGGCGTTGGTGCCCAACCTCCACGACGATCGTGCGCAGTCCGCGATCTGCCGCGAGCAGGCCCAGCGCGGCGGATACCGTCGTCTTGCCCACGCCACCCTTGCCGGTGAGGACGAGCAGCTTGCGGTCGAGTAGCGAGGCCATCGTCTTGATGCAACCTACAATCCCGCAGATGAGCCCACCAGCCGCAGGCCAAGCGATCGATGCGGAGATCTCCTACGACGAGCGAGGACTCGTGCCATGCGTGATCCAGGATTGGCACACCGGAGAGGTGCTGAGCATGGCCTACATGAACGAGCAGGCGCTGGAGCGCACGCGCGCGACCGGCGAGTTGCATCTCTGGAGTCGTTCGCGGGAAGAGCTGTGGCGCAAGGGTGCCACGAGCGGCAATATCCAGACGGTGAGGGCACTACGGCTCGACTGCGATAGCGACACGCTGCTCGCACTGGTGGAACCGGCGGGACCGGCTTGTCATACGGGCGAGCGGACGTGCTTTCACCGTGGCGAGCTCGAGCCGCCCGCTCCCCATGAGATGTTGCCGGCCCTGGAGCGGACGCTGCGTGCGCGCGCCACGGAGCGCCCGGCGGGCTCTTATACGGTCGAGTTGCTGGACGATCCGCAGCGGATCGGCGAGAAGGTGAGAGAGGAGGCCGAGGAGGTCGCGCGCGCCGCGCGCGAGGAGTCCGACGCCCGCGTGGACGAAGAGGCGGCCGATGTGATCTATCACCTGCTCGTGCTTTTGCACAGCCGGGGACGCGCTCTCACCGACGCAGAGCGGGTGCTCGATGAGCGCCGTCGCTGACGCGGTGTCAGACGGCCTCGCGGAAGGCCTGCCGATCCAGCCGAGCTTGGAGCAGGCACGCACCCTCGCCGAGGATTCCGCCGCTCACAACCTGATCGCACTTCGCCACAGCTTCATCGAGGACTGCGAGACGCCTGTGTCGGCCTTTCTGAAGCTGCGCGCGTTGGCGGACGGAGAGCCCGCCTTTCTGCTGGAGTCCGCCGAGCAGGGCCAGCGGGTGGGGCGCTGGTCGTTCATCGGCTTTCGCCCGCGCGAGGTGCTGCGCTGGCGCCTGGGCGATCCGGGCGACCCCTACGCGCTGGCCGCGGCGGCGGTCGGCGGCGCGG
>PLBZ01000009.1 GCA_003134675.1 Solirubrobacterales bacterium | reverse complement strand
TCGAGGAAGATCAGCTCCGGATCTCCGACCAGCGCCAGCGCGAAGTCAAGACGCCGAAGCTGCCCGCCCGAGAGCTTTCGACTGCGCACGTCCGCCTTCTCGCGCAGGCCGGCCAGCGTTAGCACCTCCTCCACGTCACGGGGTTTCGGATAGAAGCTGGCCCAGTGGCGCAGCGCCTCGCGCGGGGTCACGTGGCTGTAGATGCCGCCCGACTGCAGCACGATTCCGATTCGCTGGCGCAGTGCACGGCTGCGCGTGCCCGGGTCCTGCCCGAGCACGGAGACCTCGCCGCCGCTGCGCTTGCGGTAGCCCTCGAGGATCTCCACGGTCGTGGTCTTGCCGGCGCCGTTCGGCCCAAGCAGTCCAAACACCTCGCCGCGGTGCACGCTGACGTCGATGCCGCGCACCGCCTCCAAGGCGCCATAGCTCTTGGTGAGCCCATGTACTTCGATTGCCGGGGACGTGTCGTTCACGCGCCCATCATCCCAACACCGATCGCCACACCGGCGCTTGGTCCTACCAGTGCACGCCCCTTGTGAGGGTGGCCATCGCGATCTGCTCGAACGAGGCCCGCTCCTCCGTGTCGCTGTGTCCCTTTGAGGCTGCGGAGTCGGGGAACACGCGGTAGGCGAGGTGCAGCAGCTGGTCGACCGCTCGAGGCGCGAGCGTATAGGCGACCTCGCCGAATGTTCCCAAGCGGGTGCCCATGTGCTTCGGGCGCGTACGCAGCGCTTCGCAGATCATGTCGCCCGCCGCCTCTGGTGTGATCGCGGGGAATGCGTCGTACATCTTCGTTGGGGCGATCATCGGCGTGCGCACGAGTGGCATGTGAATCGTCGTGAAGGTCACCCCGTCGCCGATCACCTCGCTGGAGACCACTCTGGTGAACGCGTCGAGCGCGGCCTTCGAGGCCACATACGCGGAGAAACGCGGTGGGTTGGTCTGCACGCCGATCGAGGAGATGTTCACGATGTGCCCCGATCCCCGCTCGCGCATGTGCCCCATCAGCCCGATGATCAGCTTCACCGCGCCGAAGTAATTCAGCTGCATCGTGCGTTCGAAGTCGTGAAAGCGGTCGTAGCTCAGCGCGATCGAGCGCCTGATCGAGCGCCCCGCGTTGTTCACCAGCATGTCCACGCTCCTGTGGTCCGCCAGTACCCGCTCGACCAGGCGGTCGACCGACTCCATGTCCGACAGGTCCGCCGCATACACATACGCTGTGCCGCCCCCCGCGACGATCTCGGCGCGCAGCTCCTCGAGCTTCTCCACGTTTCGGGCGACCAGCAGCGGAACCCCGCCCGCGGCCGCGACTTTCAGCGCCGCTGCCCAGCCGATGCCCGACGAGGCTCCCGTGATCAGCACGTGCTTGCCCGTCAGCTCCTCCTGTAGCGAGCGTCCCCGCACGAGGCCGCTGTCCATCTCTCGCTCCCAGTAGTCCCACAGCCGCGGCGCGTAATCTCCCAGCGCCGGCGGGTTCTCCAGCGCCGAGCCTTTCAGCGCTCTTGCAGCCTCGCGTGTGTCGAACTCCGGCTTGAGCTCCATGTGTTCGATGACCTCTCCGGGGATGCCCAGCTCGCGCAGGGTGATGCTGCGCACCTGGCGCAGCGGAGGCAGCGCCAGTGCCAGGCTCAGCGGCCATGTCGGCAGCACGTCCGTCAGCCGTTTATCGACGCTCACAGCCACCCGCGGTGCGTGCGCCGCGGCCGCGAACTCGTTGTACAGCTCGTCCACTTTCTGCCCCTTCGGATCCGTCAGGTGGAAGGCCCTGCCGTCGAGGTCGGACTCGTGCGCGATGTGGTCCAGCGCCCCCGCGACCCAATCGACCGGCACGACGTTTGTCTTGCCCATGTCCAGGCCCACGAGCGGCAGCCACTCGGGGATCAGTTTCCGCGTCCGCTGGATCGCCTTGAAGAAGTAGTACGGGCCGTCGATCTTGTCCATCTCACCCGTCTGCGAATCGCCCACCACGACCCCGGGGCGGTATACGCGCCAGGGCACGTATGGCTGCTCGCGCACGATCCGCTCGGCCTCGAACTTGGTCCTGTGGTACGGCGAGGGCAGCTTCTGGCCCTCATCGAACATGTCCTCCTCAAATCGCCCGGGGTACTCGCCGGCCACTGCGATCGAGGAGACGTGGTGCAAGCACTTGCACTCCAGCGCCCGCGCCAGCTCGACTGCATGTGTGCTACCTCCAACATTCACGGCCGTGTTCTGCTCCGCCGGTGCGGTCATGTCGTAGATCGCGGCCAGGTGGAAGAAGTGCTCGACCTTGCCTCTCAGCTCAGTCACCTGCTCACCCTCGATTCCCAGCAGTGGCCTGCATAAGTCTCCGATCACGGGCTGCACACGCTTTGCCGCGCTCACACCGGCGACTGCCCTCCAGCGCTCGATCAGGTCGTCCAGCCTGCCGGTCGAGCCTGCGCGCACGAGCACATACACCTTGCCCTGGCGCTGGTCGAGCAGCCGCTCGATCAAGCGGCGTCCGATGAAGCCGGTCGCTCCTGTTACGAAGTAAGCCATCTCGTTCAGCCGAGCATAGCCTTATGCCCCTGCGCCGGCCCCGCCGCGGCCCTCTCCCGCTGCAAAGCGCGCCGCGCCGCGCGCGCCGTCTTCGAACACCTCGGGCCCCGCCTGCGCCTCCAGCGCGAGCCCCTCGGCGAGCGTCATTCCCAGTCCCTCGATTGCTGCGCGCCGGTCGGCGAGCATCGTCCTCTGCGGGAACCGCGCGAGCCCCTCGGCGAGTGCCAGCGCGCGCTGCAGGTGCGCACCTGGCGGCACGACCTCCGTGAGGAGACCCATCGACAGCGCCTCAGCGGCGTCGATCATGCGCCCGGTGAGGATCAGGTCCAGCGCGCGTCCCAGGCCGACGATGCGAGGCAGTCGCTGGGTGCCGCCGTCGATCAGCGGCACGCCCCAGCGGCGCTCGGGATAGCCCAGCGTGGAGCCCTCGGTCGCGATCCGCAGGTCGCACCACAGCGCCAGCTCCAGTCCGCCCGCCAGGCAGAAGCCTGAGATCGCCGCGATCGTCGGCTTCGACGGCGTCAGCCTGGTGAACCCCATCGGCCCCTCGGGAGCCATCAGCCGCCCGGCGAATGTCTCGGTCGCCTTCAAATCGGCCCCCGCGCAGAACGCCACGCCACCGGCGCCCGTCAGTACGAGTACACGGGCGTCCTTGTCGGCCTCGAAGCGCTTGTACGCCTCGTGCAGTCCCACCGCGGTGGGACCATCCACGGCGTTCCGTCGCTCCTGGCGATCGATGCTCACCAGTGCCGCGGCGCCTCTGCGCTCGTAGCGGACGGCCTCCTGCTCGCTCATCCGCGTTCAGCCCCTCGGTGGGAAGTCGGCTACCAGCCGCCGCGCCACTGGGCGTTGCCCAGGTGCGCCTTTGCTGCGGCCTTCCGTGCCTGCTTGCGCTTGTCCAGGCGCCCTTGGATCATGCTCATCGCGAACACGAACGTGGGGAAGAAGATGATCAGGATGAAGCCGGCGTTCGTCACCACTTTGTCGTTCGTCGCACCGTAAAATCCGCGACCGTCGTTTTCAGCCAGCGCCGCCGGCGCGAGCGCCAGCAGGAGCAGGATGGACGAGGTGAAAGTGGCCAGCAGGCGGCGCATCGCGTGGCGGATGCTACCTGAGCGCGCGCTCGGCAAGCTGACCGGACACGTCTCTGAAAGACGCTCGCGGATCGGCTCGGCGCCTACTATCAGCAACCGATGGCCGTACTGATTGCATCTGACCTACACAAGGACATGGCCGGGCAGCCGCTGCTGCGCGGGGTGTCGTTCAAGCTGGAGCGCCGCGAGCGGATGACGATCGCGGGCCGCAACGGCGCGGGCAAGACGACGCTGCTGCGAATGCTCGCGGGCGAGACCTCGATCGACCGCGGCGAGCTCAGCCTGGCAAAGGGCGCGCGGATCGCGCTGCACGACCAGCGTCCCCCACGTGAGCGTGCGCTGTCACTACGCGATTATGTGCTCTCTGGTTGCGTGGAGGAGCTACAGATCGAGGCCGAGCTGGCCGACCTGGAGCGTCGGATGGCCGAGGGAGACACCGGCGAGACGCTGCTCGACCGCTACGCCCGCGCCCAGGCCCGCCTGGAGGCGCGTGGGGGCTACCTGTGGCGCGATCGCGCCACCAACATGAGCCGCGGCCTTGGGTTCGACGAGAGCGATCTCGGCCGGGCACTGGATTCCTTCTCCGGTGGTCAGCTCACGCGCGCATCGCTGGCACGCGCGCTGGCGACGGGCGTGGACGTGCTGCTGCTGGACGAGCCGACGAACCATCTCGACATCGAGTCGCTGGAGTGGCTCGAGCAGACGCTCGTGGAGCTCGACGCAGCGATCGTGCTGGTCGCCCACGACCGCTGGTTCCTGGAGGCTGTGGGCACTTCGGTGCTGGAGCTCGAGGCCGGCCGTACGCGCTTCTTTGCCGGAACCTGGCACCGGTGGCGACGCGAGCAGGCCGCCCGCGAGATGGCCCTCGGCAAGGCGATCGACAAGCAGCAGGCGGAGATCGAGCGCATGGAGCGCTTCATCGAGCGCTTCCGCTACAAGGCCACCAAGGCCAAACAGGCGCAGTCGCGCGTCAAGAAGCTCGCCAAGGTCGAGCGGATCGAGCGGGATCCAAAGGACGGCAAGGGGCTCGAGTTCGCCTTCGCCGCACCCGAGCGCACGGGCCGGGTGATCTTCGAGTTGCTCGACGGCCGCGTCGAGGTGGGCGAGGATCACATCGTCCTGCTGGAGCACGCGGAGCTGTGGCTCGAACGCGGCGAGCACGTCTCGCTGGTAGGTCCCAACGGCACGGGCAAGACGACGCTGATCGAGACGCTCGCCGGGCGCCGTGCCCTTGCCGCGGGCAGGCTGAGCACTGGCCACAACGTGAAGATCGGCTACCTCTCCCAGCACGCCGATGAGCTGGGCGCGGGCGGTGCTCGAAGTCAGAGCGTGGTCGAAGCGACCCAGCGCGATACCGGGCGCAACCAGGGCCGGGCGCGCGCGCTGCTCGGACGCTTTCTGTTCTCTGGCGAGGACGCGGACAAGCCGCTGGATGGCCTCTCCGGTGGCGAGCGCCGGCGCCTGTCGCTCGCGGTGCTGGTCGGATCGGAATCCCACCCACCCAACGTGCTGATCCTCGACGAGCCGACGAATCATCTCGACATCGAGAGCCGTGAGGCACTGGAGGACGCGCTGCGCGCTTTTCCAGGAGCGATCTTGCTCGTCTCCCACGATCGCGCACTGCTCGACGCTGTCGGCACACGCACCGTCGCCGTTGAGGACCACGCGCTGCGCAGCTACGAAGGTGGCTGGCCGGAGTATGTGCGGGTGCGCGAAGAGATGAGGTCCAGCCCGCATGCGGGCTCGCCCGCCGGTCCGCATGCGGACCGGCCAGGGGCCGCGCATGCGCGGCCCCACGGAGGGGCGCATGCGCCCCTCCGCCAGCCGTCGCATGCGACGGCTGGAACTGCGAACGGATCCGAACCGGGGAAACTCGAGCCCAAGGGCAAGCCCAAGCCGAAGGGACCGTCGAAGAACAGCCTGAGCGCGCAGCAGCAGGCCGAGCACGCGGTCGAGGCGGCAGAGGCCGCGATGCGCGCACTACAGGACGAGCTGGCCGATCCGGCGGCGTGGGCCACTCAATACGAGTCGGCTAAGTCCGAGGCGCGTCACACCGCCGCCCGGCGGGCTGTGGAGGAGGCGTATACGCATCTGGAGACGCTCGTCGACTGACCTAAACTGCTCGGGATGGAAAGCTTGAAAATCGCGCGCAACGTGGCGATCGTCGTGCTGATCGCCGCCGCGGTCTATCTGCTGCCGGGGGGCGGGCGCGCGGCGAGCACGTTCGAAGCGCTGCTGTGGGTCGCTTTCGGTATTGGGATCGCCTACCTTGGCCTGCGCTCCTACCGCGAATACCGCATTGCCCTGCATGGCCTGGGAGATCGTCACCGGGGATTGCTGTACGGAGGGCTCGCGGGCGTCGTGTTTGCATACGCTGCCCGCCCGCGCATGTGGCAGACAGGCATCGGCGAGCTCACCTGGTTCGTGCTTACCGGCCTCGTCGTGTATGCGCTGCTCGAGGTCTATCGCCACTGGCGCGCCTATTGAGCCTCGCCGAACAGCGTAGAAGCCTGCCGGAGGAGCCCGGTGTGTACCTCTTCCGCGACGGGAAAGGGCGCGTGATCTATGTGGGTAAGGCGAGGTCGATCCGCAAGCGGGTGGCGTCGCATTTCACCAAGGCGCAGGGGGGTGGGCGGGGAACGGTTTCTTCGGGCCACGCCGAGATGGTGGCGAGCGTGGAGCGCATCGAGTGCGTGGTTGTGGCCAGCGAGGCGGAGGCGCTGCTGGCTGAGCAGGGTTTCATCAAGCAGTATCGGCCGCGCTTCAACATCAGGCTGCGCGACGACAAGTCATACCCGTTCATCGCGATCTCACTCGACGAGGACTATCCCCGGGTGTACTTCACGCGTGAGCGCCACCGGCCGGGCAGGGCGTACTTCGGTCCGTATTCGAACGCCAAGCGCGTGCGGAGCACACTGGAGGTGCTCGCGAAGGTGTTCATGTTCCGCTCCTGCACCGGTGCCGAGCCAGGCCGGCGCAGCGGCAGCCCTTGCCTGGATTACTACATCAAGCGCTGCGAGGCTCCGTGCGTGGGGTACGTGTCCAAGGATGACTACCGCAAGAGCATCGACGGAGTGATCGACTTCCTGTCCGGCCGCTTCAAGGAGATCGAGCGCGAGCTCGAGGAGCGCATGCTGGCGGCCGCCGCCGCCGAAGAGTTCGAGCAGGCGACGGTCGAGCGCAACCGCCTGCGCGCCGTGCACTCGCTGCTCGAGCGCCGGCGCGTGGCCAACGAGTCGGTCGGAACGTTCGACGCGATCGCCGTCTCCGTCGACGGTCGCGAGGCCAACGCGCAGATCTTCCAGGTGCGCGACGGCGTGCTCTCCGACCGCCAGTCCTTCTACCTGTCGAACGAGACCGAGCGCAGCCCCCCCGAGGTGGCCGAGGAGTTCATGCTCCAGTACTACGCCGGGCACATGTCGATCCCGGCGCTGCTCGTCGTCCAGCGCGAGCTCCTCCAGGGCGCTCCTGCGGCCCTCGCCGAGGCGCTCGCTCTCCGGCGCGGCGGCCCTGTCGAGCTGCGCGCCGCCGAGCGTGGCGAGAAGCGCAGGATCCTGGAGCTGGCGGAGCGCAACGCGCGGTTGGCCCTCGACGAGGAGCGGCTGCGCGCAGAGCGCCGTCGCTCCAGCCGCGTGGAGGCGCTCGAGGGATTGCAACTCGCGCTGGGACTCGACGTGCCGCCGATCAGGATCGAGTGCTTCGACATCTCCAACCTCGGGGGCACCCATACCGTCGCGTCGATGGTCGTATTCGAGGGCGGCGCGCCGAAGAAGTCCGACTACCGTCGCTTCACGATCCGGACGCTGGAGGGCTCCTCTGATGACTACGCCGCGATGGCTGAGGTGCTCAGCCGGCGCTTTGCCCAGTGGGAACGCCAGGCCGATATCTCCCCGCACGCCCCGGACTACGACGCGAGCTTCGCGGCGCTGCCGAACGTGGTCGTGATCGACGGCGGCAAGGGCCAGCTCGCGGCCGGCCTTCCTCCGTTGCGTGGCTTTCGCGAGCGCGGGGTTGCGGTGGTCTCGCTGGCCAAGCGCATCGAGGAGCTCTTCATCCCGGGGCGCCCCGCGCCGCTGGTGCTCGATCACCGATCGCCCGAGTTGCAGCTGCTCCAGCGCGTACGCGACGAGGCGCATCGCTTCGCGATCACCCACCACCGCACGCGTCGCGACAGGGCGATGAGGACGTCCCTACTCGACGAGCTGCCCGGTGTCGGTCCGGCGCGCAAGCGCGCGCTGCTCGCACACTTCGGCTCGCCTGACGCGGTAGTGGCAGCCTCGCGCGAGGAGCTCCAGGCGGTGCCCGGCCTGCCCGCGAAGGTCGCGCGGGAGTTGCACGGTGCTCTCCACAGGGCTGGCTGAGGGTGGCGCCGCCGTCCGTTGATAGCGGCACAATGAACACAATGGCCGCGATCGAGTCACGCTTGAAGGACGTCGTGGTGATCACGGGCTTCTCCGGCGCGGGGAAGTCGACGGCGATGAACGTGTTCGAGGATGCGGGCTACTTCTGCGTCGACAATCTGCCCCCGGAGATGATTCGCTCGTTGGTGGAGCTGTTCACGCACAAGGGCTCCAAGGTCGAGCGCGCCGCGGTCGTCTCAGATGTCCGCGGGGGCGTCTACTTCGAGGCGCTGCGCGCGGTCGTGGACGATCTCGACGTGCTCGGGATCGCTCACCACGTGCTGTTCCTGGAAGCGGCCGAACAGACGTTGGTGACGCGCTACAAGGAGACGCGCCGGCGTCATCCGTTGGCGCCCGAGGGCAGCGTCGCGGCCGGCGTCGCCGCCNNGACTCGAGCCGCTGCGCAGCCGTGCCGACCTGGTGATCGATACGACGGGCATGTCCGCCGCGATGCTGCGCGGGAAGATCGCCGACGAGTTCCTGCCCCGTCAGACGGGCGGGAGGCTGGCACTGACGTTCATGAGCTTCGGCTTNNCCCCCGCGCGAGGAGGATGTGGCGCTCGACGTGCGCTTCCTGGCAAATCCTCACTATGTGCCGGAGCTGCGCGAGCTGACCGGCAATGACGAGCGCGTCGTGCAGTACATTGCCCGCGACGGTCGCCTGGAGGAGCTGTATGAGCGGTTGCATCCGCTGCTGGATTTCCTGCTGCCCCAGTACGTCGCCGAGGGTAAGGCACACCTGGTGATCGCGATCGGTTGCACCGGGGGGCGTCATCGTTCGGTCGCGATTGTCGAGCACCTGGCCGAGCGCTATCGCGACCACGAGGACCTCGATGTAGCGGTCACCCACCGGGATATCAACTAGCGTCGGCGGGGCTTCTGGACTCGGCCACACGATGGCTCGCTGATAGCCTTCCCGGGGCACGCCGGGCGGACGGACTGATCGGCGATCGGATGGAATCTCCGATCAGCCAGCACTCCTGAGGCCCGGCATTGTTCATTTTCGCTCAGGGAGGCCGTGAAGAATGTCGGTACGGGTTGCAATCAACGGATTCGGTCGAATCGGCCGGAACGTGTTCCGCGCCGCCCAGGCTCGGGTGGCGAGCGCGGGTGCAGAGGACTCGATCGAGTGGGTGGCGGTCAACGACCTGACCGACTCGGCGACGCTCGCACACCTGTTGAAGTACGACTCGATCCTTGGTCCTTACCCCGGCACGGTAAGCGCCGGTGAGGGTGCCTTGGAGGTCGATGGCCGGAAGCTTGAGGTGTTCGCCGAGCGCGACCCGGGGGCGCTGCCGTGGGGGGCGCTGGGGGTCGACGTGGTGATCGAGTCGACCGGGCTGTTCACCGACCGCGCGAATGCCGCCAAGCACTTGGCGGGCGGTGCGAAGAAGGTGATCATCTCCGCGCCGGCGAGCGATCCCGATGCGACGGTCGTGCTGGGCGTGAACTTCGACGAGGCGTATGACCGCGAGCAGCACGACGTGATCTCCAATGCCTCCTGCACGACCAACTGCTTGGGACCGATCGCGAAGGTCGTGAACGACACAGTCGGCGTGAAGCACGGCCTGATGACGACGATCCACGCTTATACGGCCGACCAGCGCTTGCAGGACATGCCGCACAAGGATCTGCGGCGTGCGCGTGCCGCCGCGATCAACCTGATCCCCGCTTCCACGGGTGCAGCGAAGGCGATCGGGCTGGTGATCCCCGCGCTACAGGGCAAGCTGAACGGCTTTGCTGTGCGTGCGCCCGTGCCGACCGGGTCGGTCGTGGACCTGACGGTGGAGTGCGCGCGTGAGACGAGCGTCGATGAGGTTAACCGGGCGCTGCAGGCCGCGGCGCAAAGCGGGCCGCTCGAGGGCATCATGGCCTACACCGAGGATCCGATCGTATCCAGCGACATCGTCGGCTCGCAGTACTCCTCGATCGTCGACTCTCAGCTGACGGCCGTGATCGACGGCACGATGCTGAAGGTGGTGGCGTGGTATGACAACGAGTGGGGCTACTCCAATCGCCTAGTAGACCTGGTTTCGAAGGTGTGCTGAGATGAGGAGCATTGACGACCTGGACGTTCACGGCAAGCGGGTGCTCGTGAGGGTCGACTTCAACGTGCCGCTGGGCGCCGATGGCGACGCGGCGGCGGGCGGCGTTCCGCTCGTGAGCGACGACACGCGGATCGCGGCGGCGCTGGCGACGATCGAAGAGCTGCGTGCGGGCGGCGCAAGGTTGGTGCTGGTCTCTCATCTGGGGCGACCCGAGGGCAAACGCACGGCGGAGTTGTCGCTGGCGCCCGTGGCGGATCGCCTGCGCGAGCTGACGGGCGCGAAGGTGACGCTTGCCCCGTCGGTGGTGGGCGATGAGGTGACGGCGCTGGCCGAGGAGCTGCGCGATGGGGACATACTGGTGCTTGAGAACGTGCGTTTCGAGCCGGGCGAGACGAGCAACGATCCTGAGCTCGCTAAGGAGCTGGCGGCGCTGGCGGATCTCTACGTCGACGACGCGTTCGGCGTGGCCCACCGTGCGCACGCGAGCAACGAGGGCATCACGCACCTGCTGCCGAGCGCGGCCGGACGGCTGCTCGAACGGGAGGTCAAGACGCTGACGGGGATCCTCGAGCATCCCGAGCACCCGCTCGTGGCGATCGTGGGCGGCGCAAAGGTGGCCGACAAGATCGCGGTGATCGAGCGCTTCCTGGCGGTGGCTGACGTGGTGATGATCGGCGGCGCGATGTGCTTCCCGTTCCTGTGCGCGCAGGGGCACACGGTGGGAACGTCGCTGTGCGGCGACGAGGATGTCGAGCATGCGCGCAGCGCCCTCTTGCGGGCCAGCGACAGCCATACTCCTCAACCCGGACGAGCACGTCTGCTGGTGCCGAACGACCTCGTGATCGGCAAGCGCCTGGCGGCGGACGCGGAGCACCGCGTGCTCGACGGGGTCGAGGTGCCGGAGGGCTGGATGGGCCTGGACATCGGCCCCAAGACGGTGGAGCGCTACGCGAGCGTGATCGCGAGTGCGGGCACGGTCTTCTGGAACGGCCCGATGGGCGCGTTCGAGCTGGAGCCGTTCGCGGCGGGCACGCGCGCGGTGGCCGAGGCGGTGGCGAGCGCCCCGGGACTGACGGTTGTCGGCGGCGGGGACTCGGCGGCGGCGCTGGCGCAGTTTGGCCTGGAGCACGCGGTCGACCATCTCTCCACGGGCGGGGGCGCGACGCTCGAGCTCGTGGAGGGCGCCACCCTGCCGGGCGTGCAGGCGCTGGAAGGCGCAGGGGTGGTCTCCTGATGGCCGCAGCCCGCACGCCGCTGGTCGCGGGCAACTGGAAGATGTACAAGACGGAGGCCCAAGCCGAGGAGTACATCCAAGCGCTGCTGCCGCGCGTATCCTCCGTGGACGGTGTGGAGGTGGCGATCTGCGTGCCGTTCACGGACTTGCGGGCGATGGTCGACAGTGCCCGGGGCTCGCGCGTGGAGGTGTACGCACAGAACATGCACCAGGAGCCCGAGGGCCCGTTCACGGGTGAGGTTTCGGTGACGATGCTGAGCGACGTGGGCGTGCAAGGAGTGGTGCTCGGACACTCCGAGCGGAGGGCTTGCTTCGGAGAGACTGACAGGGCGCTCGCACTGAAGGTGCCGGCCGCGCTGGAGGCTGGATTGAGGCCGATCCTCTGCGTGGGAGAGACCGAGTCCGAGCGCGAGAACGACGACACCGACCGCAAGCTGCGCCAGCAGATCAAGGACGACCTGGTGAACGTGCCGAACGAGCGGCTGGCCGAGGTGACGATCGCGTACGAGCCGATCTGGGCAATCGGCACCGGCAAGGTGGCGACTGCAGAGCAGGCGCAGGAGGCGATGGCGTTCATCCGGGCGCTCGTGGGCGACCGCGACGCTCAGGCGGCGGACGCGGTGCGGATCCTCTATGGAGGGTCGGTGAAGCCCGAGAACGCGGCTGAGCTGCTCGGGCTGGCGGACGTGGATGGCGCGCTCGTCGGCGGCGCGAGCCTCGATCCGCGCAGCTTTGCCCAGATCGTGCAGGCCGGCGCGCCTAACGAGGGCCTGTAGACGCCGCCCTCTGGGCGGCGCGGGGCTGCGCAACGCTGCAGATGCCGGCGGCGTTTCCCACCGCGCTTCGCACAGCGAAGCG
>PLBZ01000090.1 GCA_003134675.1 Solirubrobacterales bacterium | reverse complement strand
ACGTTGGCCGCGCTCGAGGTCTCGCCGAGGATCCGCACGACGCCGATCTCGGCGGTCGTGTGCACGTGCGTTCCGCCGCACAGTTCGCGGGAGAAATGGCCGTCACCGATCTCGACCATGCGCACGATCTCACCGTACTTCTCGCCGAACAGCGCCATCGCCCCCAATTGCTTGGCCTCGGTGAGCGTCGTTGAGATCGGTCGTACCGGGTCGTTGCGCGCGATCCACACGTTGACCTGATCCTCTACGTCGCGCAGCTCGGACTCGGTCAGGCCCTGGCCGTGACTGAAGTCAAAACGCAGCTTGTCCGGCCCCACATAGGAGCCGGCTTGACGCACGTGGGACCCCAGACGCTCCCGCAGCGCTGCCTGCAGCAAATGGGTGGCGGTGTGGTTGGCCTCGGTGGCATGTCGGGCAGTGTGGTCCACACGCGCCAGTACCTGCTCGTCGGGCTTGAGCGAACCGCGCTCGACGACGACGGAGAGCACCTGATCCTCGCCCAGGCGATACACGTCCTGTACTCGTGCCACACAGTCACCGTGCTCGCACTCGATCGTGCCGACGTCGGCGACCTGCCCACCACCGGCGGCGTAGAACGGCGACTCGGTGAGCTTGACCAGATAGCGCGTCCCCTCAGTGGAGGTCTCACCGGACCCGTTGGCCTCGATGCCGAGCAGGTCGGCGACGGTGGTCTGCTGACGCTCGGTCTCATAGCCGGTGAACCTGCTCTGGGCCTCGGTCTGCTCGGCGAACTCGCGGGCGCGCTCGCGAGGACTCTCGCCCTGCTCGCCCCCGGCGCTCGCCGCGCGGGCGCGGGCGCGCTGCGCGTCCATCAGCCTGGCAAAGGCATCCTCGTCGACCGTCAGCTCCTCCTCAGCCAGGAGCTCCTTGGTCAAATCGAACGGGAAGCCAAACGTGTCGTGCAGCTGAAAGGCGTCCTTCCCCGACACATAGTCGCGACCTGACTGTCTGGCCTGGTCGATGTGGGCGCGTAGGTTGCGCATCCCCTGCTCGAGTGTGCGCCCGAACCCCTCCTCCTCGGAGGCCAGCCACTTGGCGATCGCCTCGCGCTGCTCGTTGAGCTCGGGATATGTGCTGCCCATCAGCTCGCGCACCCGCTCGGCGTAGCGCGGCAAAAATCCCGACTGTAGGCCCAAGCCGAGTCCCTGCTGGATCGCGCGGCGCATCACACGGCGCAGGACGTAGCCCCGGTCCTCGTTTGAGGGCACCACCCCGTCGGCCACCAGAAACGTCATGGCGCGGCCATGGTCGGCGAGGATCCGCAGCGCGCGGTCGGTGGCAAAGTCCTTACCGTAGGTGCGCCCCGAGAGTTCCTGACCCAGATCGATCAGGGGCTGGAACTGGTCGGTTTCAAACACCGACTGCTTGCCCTGCAGGATTGCCGCCATGCGGTTGAGCCCCAGACCCGTGTCGATGTTGTTCGCCGGCAGCTGCGTGAGCACCGAGCCTCCGTCCTTGCCGACAGACTGGTCGTACTGGGTGAACACCAGGTTCCAGTACTCGAGGAACCGCTCATTCTCGCCTCCCGGCAGGTCATCGGCGCGGGTGGGCGGGCCCAAATCTGGGCCGCGATCTAGATACAGCTCAGAACTCGGACCGCAGGGACCCGTAGGGCCTGCCTGCCAGAAGTTCTCTGAGCGCGGGCACGCCACGATCCGCTCGCGCGGTACCCCCACCTCAAGCCAATGCTCGATCGCCTCCTCGTCGGGCCCCAGCCCAAGCGCTTGGTCCCCTTCAAAGACCGTCACCCAGAGGTCATCCTTGTCTAAGCCGAAGACATCGAGTGACAGTTCCCAGGCAAACTGGATCGCCTCGCGCTTGAAATAATCGCCGAAGGAGAAGTTGCCGAGCATCTCAAACAGCGTGAGATGCCTTGTGGTGTTACCCACATTGTCGATGTCGACCGCGCGAAAGCACTTCTGACAGCTGGTCAGACGTGGCGCAGGCGGCGTTTCTTGGCCAAGGAAATATGGCTTTAGAGGGTGCATCCCCGCCACCGTGAGTAGCGCCGAAGGATCGTGCGCGAAAGGAACCAGAGAGGCCGAGGGGATGCGCTGATGCCCGCGCTCCTCGAAGAAGCTCAGGTAGCGCTCACGGATCTCATCGGATGTCATCGCGCGAATGATCTTAAGGCCGGTGCGGGCGAGGTGCTAAGCGGTGATCGTGCCGTGCCCGACCACAACGTCGCCCACGTACAGACACGCAAGCTGACCGGGCGCTGTGCGCTCGGCGGGCTCACCCAGCGCGATGCTCGCGCGGGCGTGGCGCCCGACGGCGAGATCGCGCTCGATGCGGCACGGAAAGCGCCGACCGTGCGAGCGCACACGCACCCCGTCCACGCATGCGCCATGACGATGCAGCGTCAACTCGCGGATGGGCAGGCTCTCCAACAGCAGCGAGCTTCGAGGTCCGACAGTCACGGTATTCGACTCGGTGTCGGTCGCGAGCACATATAGAGGCCCACCCACCCCGGTGGAGCCGATGCCCAGGCCGTGGCGCTGTCCGACTGTGTACGAGTGCGCCCCGCGGTGCGCACCGAGCACGGTGCCCTGCAGATCGACGATTGGTCCGGGCCGAGCACCGAGGCCCCCGTGGCGCTCTAGGAAGTCGCTGTGGCGCGTGCCCGCCAGAAAGCACAGATCCTGCGAGTCGGGCTTGCGCGCCACAGACAGGCCTGCATGGCGGGCGATCTCGCGAACCTGAGGCTTGCGCATGGCGCCCAGCGGGAAGCGCAGCCGAGCAAGCGACTCGGGCGAGAGCGCCGAGAGCACGTAGCTCTGATCCTTGCCGACGTCCGCGGCCATCCGCAATAACGGATCCCGCCCGCCCTGGGCGGGCGGGTCTTCGGTTATTCGCGCGTAGTGGCCTGTTGCGAGCGTCTGCGATCCGAGGCGACAGGCCAGCTCGAGCATGGCGTCCAAACGCACATTTCCGTTGCAGCGTACGCAAGGGTTCGGGGTCAGACCAGCGGCGTGGTCCGAGAGCCAGTGATCTACAACCCCAGCCCGGAACTCGGCACGCAGGTCGATGGAGAGATGGGGCATTCCCAGACCATGCGCCACCTCGCGCGCGCCGCGCACCGCCTGTGCCGAGCAGCAACTGGCCTCGCCATCGTTCTCTGGATCCGACCACAACTCCAGCGTGACACCTACCGCCTCGATGCCTTCCTGTGCCACGAGCAGCGCCGCCACCGCGCTGTCCACACCACCACTCATCGCCACCAGCGTGCGGTCCGCCACCGGAGCCAGGGCCGCACTTCCGCGTACCGCGCTGCCGAGCGCCCGGTGCAGTGCATCCGCCGCCAGCTCCGCCGCGTGACGCTTGGCCACACTCAGTCCGCCCAGCTCCCGCACGATCTCCTCCGCACCGATGCTCGCCGCCTGCAGCAGTGGAACGCCGCGCAGCAGGCTCACCGCGGCGCTGCCCGCTGCGACCGTCGCACCGCAGCCGCTCGCGTCGAACCCCGCGTCAGCGATGCGCCCCTCGGGACAACTGGGGTCAATCGCCAGCGAGATTCGGACGAGGTCGCCGCATGCGGCGCCTCCTGCAGCTCCCGTGCTGGCACCGTCGGGCATATGCCCGCGCCCAAGCGGTCTTTCGAGGTGCTGGGCCAATGCCTCCGCGCTCGTCACGCGACCGAGTTTACGGCTATGCGTGTCGTGCTTCGGTGACCGTCTGCTCGATCGAGAAGGCGTCAGTAAAGCCGGTCAGCGTCGTCGTCAGCCCGTGCTTGTTGACGAGGAGGATCGTCGGTGTCTGGTAGACCTGGATCGCTTGAGTGATCGAGCCGAACAAGCCGACCTGGTTGGCGAGCGCGTCGTGCACGGCGATCTTTCCCCCGAGACTCTTCCCGACCGCCTGCAGTTCCTTGCGCACCGCCACATCGTCGGCACCTTTCGGGTTCCAAAACAGCAGCAGCACGACCTTGCCGTGTTTCAGCTCGCTTTCCACCGCCACTTGCTGGGCGGGGCGGGTGGGGTGGGCGGGGATCCCATGACTTGTGACCTTATGCGGCTTGGGCGCGGTGCGCGCAGCGCCTTTCGAGGTCGTGGCCGAGCTCTTGGACGTGACTGAGGCCGACGAGGTGGACTGTGAGCCCGTCGTCGAGGCACTTGAAGGGCCACCGGTCGAAGTGGGGCTCGATGCCTGTGCGGACTTTTCCTGGAGCTGCTTGGCGTTCTGCTGTGACGTCGCGACTGCACCGTGCGCGCGGTTGATCGCGCGCGTCAGTCCTTCAACGCCGGGAGCGGCGCCGTGGTAGACCGGGGTCGGCGCCGCGGCCGCTTTTGCCTCCGAGGCGGCGGAGGATTCTGCGGTGGACGGCGTCGCGCTCACAGGTGCGCTGGCGACGGGCGTCGAACTGGAGCTCGCGCTGTGTCCACGTAGCGCTACGAACCAAACCAATGCCAGGAACGCCATCGCCACGAGGGCGATCTGATAGGGACGGGAAAGCTGTGCCATCGCCATCTCCTTCGGCAGCAACCGCGCAAGAGTTGAACCGCGCAAAGTGGGTTGGACTCTTCTTTACGTTCCCGAGAGAGCCCGTGGGAAGTCCTCAGAGCGTGCGCAGGCCGCGCAGCACGGCGTGAATGACCGTGTCCGTGGCGAGCCGCTCCTGACCCCCGCCCTGCATGTCTTTCAGCCCCGTCTCATCCTTTCCCACGATTGCCACATAACGGGCGCCGAGTACGTTCGCGTATCCCAGCTGGCCCTTCAGCGAGCGTCCAGCGAGCTCCATCTGCGCCGTCAGCCCAGCCGAGCGGGCCTCGGCCAGCAGGCCAAACGCCGCCCGACGGGAGCTGGTGCCCGGAGTGTCGAGCGCCACGAACAGATCTATCGGGCTCACCGCGACCGGCGGTGGATCGCCCGCCAGCAGGATCCGCTCGATCCCGGCCGCCCAGCCCATGCCAGGGGTGGGCGGGCTCTTAATCATCGTGCCGAAGGTGGGTGGGGTGGCTGGGCTCTTGATTTTCTCCACGAGGCCGTCGTAGCGTCCCCCACCACCCACGCCGCTCTGCGCCCCGAGCGCATCGGATGTGAACTCGAACACCGTGCGCGTGTAGTAATCGAGGCCGCGCACGAGCGTCTGATCGACCTCATACGGAACTTTCGCCACCTCCAGCAGGTCGCGCACCTGCGCGAAGTGCTCGGCGTCCTCGAGGCTTAGAAAGTCGAGCAGACGCGGCGCGTTCTCCATGATCCTCTTAGTGCCCTCGTGATCGGAATCGAATGCCCGCAGCGGGTTCAACTCGATTCGACCGCGCACCTCTTCCGACAGGCTCGCCTCGTGCGCACGCAAGTACACCTGCAACCGCTCGCGATACTCGCTCCGGCTCTCGCCGCTGCCCAAGCTCGACAAACGCAGCCTGACCCCGCGCACACCCATCTCCTCCAGCAGCGCCGACAGCAACACGATCGACTCAGCGTCCACCGCCGGGTCCTCGGAGCCGAGCGCCTCCGCCCCCACCTGCCAGAACTGCCGGTAGCGTCCTGCCTGCGCGCGCTCGTGGCGGAAGAAGCTCGACAGGTACCACAGCTTCACCGGCTGTTTGCGCTTGTGCATACCGTGCTCCACGTATGCCCGGCAGATCGGAGCGGTTCCCTCCGGGCGCAGCGTCAGCGAACGCCCTCCACCGTCGTCCAACGAGAACATCTCCTTCTGCACGATGTCCGTCGAGGAACCCACCCCGCGTGCGAACAGCTCAGTCGCCTCCAGCACGGGCGTCTCGATCCGCTCATACCCGGCACCCTCCAAGATCGACCGCGCGCGCCCCTCAAGTATCGAGCGCACCCCCGCCTGCTCGCCAAGCACATCGAATGTGCCCCGCGGCGCTTTGATCCTCTCCTCGCGGCTCAACTTCCGGCTGCCACGTCCGCCGCCGGCCTGCTCACCGCGACGCGCAACTCCTGCAGGAACGGGTTCGTATCGCGCTCGCGTCCCAGCGTTGTCGTGCCCATATGCCCTGGATAGACCATTGTCTGGGGCGGAAACGTCCGCAGCAGGCTGCCGATCGAGCGCTCCAGCACATTCCAGTCTCCGCCGGGCAGATCCGTGCGACCGACCGACCCTCCAAACAGCACGTCTCCAGAGAGCAGTGCCCGCTCCTTCACATCATCGTCCTCGGCGGCGATCGCGTAGGTGACGTGCCCGGGACTGTGGCCAGGCGTGAAGAGCACGTCGATGTCCAGCCCCGCAATGCTCAGCCGCTCGCCGCCCTTGACGGTGTGATCAGCCGCGTAGCTCTCAAACGGTCCGAATCCCGGCGGCACCCAGCTGTTGATGTCCGCCAGCACTCCCTTCTCGATCTCCGGGCAGTACACCGGGGCCCCTGTCGCCCGCGCCACCTCGGCGACCGCGCCGATGTGGTCGAAGTGNNCCTCCGCCCCCGGGTCGATCAACACCGCTCGTTTGGATCCATCGACCGACACGATGTAGGCGTTCTCCTGGATCTGCCCGACGGTGAACGCCCGCACATTCAGAACGCTCATCGCGGTGCCGCCTTCCCGCCACCGCCCGCCCTGGATTTCTTGCGCTGGCGGCGGTCGTAGATCCACTTGTCGGTGAAGTAGCTGATGAGCGTGTACATAACGAGCACGACCGGGAAGAGCCCAATTGCCTGGTTCGACTGCTTCAGGAAGACGATCGCGAACAGCAGCAGTAGCACCGCGGCGAACATCGCCTTGACGAACGCGCCGCGCCAGGTGGGCAGACGGTCGCGCTTGTCTAGCAGCCTTTCGCGCTCCTTGGCGAGGTCCTTGCCCTTGCCACTCTTCTCCGCGGCTGTCGGCTTGCGCCCGGTGCGACCTCGCGACTCAACCACACCGGCCGCGTTCCCCCGATGCTTGGTCTGCCGCTTGCGCTTTGTCTGAGCCATGACTAGCAGCCTAGTGCGTTCTCGATCACGTGGCACGCAGGATCGAAGCCCGGCATGGGCACGTCCTCGGGGAAGCCCTCGAGTGCCGCACGCGGCGCCAGCCCCACGAGCTCAGCGCTGCGCACCTCCGCATACCTTCCCACTGCTTCGATCACCTTGGCCAGAGAGATATCCAACGGGCGCTCGACGTTCATCGACACCTGCGCCACCCCGCCGGCGAGAGCGACCCCGATCGCTCGCACGCCGGAGAGGCCCTCCGCGCCGCCCTCGCGGACCAGCGCGGCGATCCTGCGCGCATCCTCGACCGTCGCCGGCGCCGACAGCTCCAGGTTGAACGCCACCAGCGGCTCCCTCGCCGCGACCAGTGTGGCGCCCGCGCCAGGATGCAGCTTCCCCGGACCGAAGTCCGGCTCCAGCTCACCTGAGCGCATCCGCTCCGCTAGCCGCATCGCTCCGCCCCGCCGCACCTCCGCGCGCGTCCGTCCGTCCGCGAGGGCGCCATATAGGAACACCGGCACGTCCAACTCCTCGCCGATGCGGTCGGCAACCACCAGCGCCTCGGCGCATGCTGCTCCGCGCGCGGCATTGTTCAAGTAGACCACCGGCACGACATCGATCGCCCCAACATGGGGATGCTCGCCGCGCCGAGTGTCACGATCCGACATCACGTCGATCCGTGAGGTCGCCTCCGCCGCACCCCGCATCAGCGCATCTGAAAGCTCGCCGGGCTGTCCTGCGAGCGTGAACACAGAGCGATGGTGGTTGGCGTCGGAGTGGACATCCAGAAGCCGCACCTTGCCGTCAGCCGTGAATGCTCGCGAGATCGCCTCGACAGTGTCTACGTTACGACCCTCAGAGACATTGGGAGCGGCGAGAAGGATGGCAGGACCTACTCTTGGTCGGGTGGTTGCTCGCCCTCGTGGTAGTCGACCGCGTCGGTGAAGCGGAACATCGTGCGCAGTCCACCGCCCTCCGGCAGCCGCTCACAGGCCGCGACCTTGCCCGAGTCGGGATAGATCACGATGTCCGGCTCGCCGCTCGTGCTGAACGCCAAGAAGCGCACGGTCTCCTGGGTCCGGTTCACGAGTTGGTGCCCACCGCCCTCGCCGCGCAGGAACGCGACGACCTCACCCTCCTGCAACTCGCGCCAGCCCTCCGGCGTGCGCAGGCTGGGGCTACCCTCCAGCACGAGGATGAGCTCCTCCTCGCCGAGATGGTGGTGGTATGGATAAGCGGCTTCGCCGGGCGGCACCTCCCACAGGCTCAATCCCAGCCGCTCGCTCCCTGCCTGGCGGCTAAGCCGAGCGCGCACGCACTGAAATCCAGGATGCTCGCGCGGCTCATCGAAGCTGGGATCGTTGATGTTCGGCACGAGGCAAAGCGTAGTCGCGGTTCAGGCAGAAACTTCTGGCCGTGTGGGCGTTGTGAATGGGCGTAGAGTGACTGTCTCTACGAGGAGGCTGCATGGATCAACAACAAACGCGCAAGGACCACATCGCCAACGCCGCCAAATCACGCAGCATGGCCCAGGAGCGACAAGCCGAACGCACCGCTGAGATAGCCGGAAAGCAAGCCCAGCTCAAGCACGACGCACAAGCCCGACGCGAGAAGAAGTCCAAACCTCGGTGACGAGCGCATCAAGGCCGCTGCCTCAGGAGCAGTCGGGGCAGCGGCCCAAGACGTGCGTGAGGAGCTCTTTGGGCCATGGGCCAGCGAAGACGAGTACGGTACGACTCAGGTGCTACTATTTTGGTATGCCCGTTCGCAAGCTCTCCGTCGCCTTGGAAGAGTCGGTCGCGGATGCCGCCAAGCAGGCCGCCAAACGCCGGGGTATGAGCCTGTCGGCCTGGTTGAACGAGGCGTCCGTGAGCGCTTTGGAGACTGAGGTTCGTCTCCAGGACGGTCTGGCCGGGGTCGCGGAGTGGGAAGCCGAACATGGGCCGATCTCGGCGGAGGAGCTAGCCAAGGCCGACGCGGTGCTCGACGCCGCGGGGATTGGCCGTAAGCGCGAGCCCCGTCGCGCCGCGTGAGTGGCGTCACCTACGATGCGGGCGCGTTGATCGCGGCCGAACGCGATTCGAAATCCGTGTGGCGACTGCACAGGCGTCTGCTCGAACGTGGGATGTATCCGACGCTCCCGACGGTTGTGTTGGGCCAAGCTTGGCGAGGCGGGCCCCAGGCGCGGCTGTCGCGACTCGTGCGCGGGTGTCGCATCGAGCCGTTCACCGAGCAGCAGGCGCGCTCTGCCGGCGCGGCCCTTGCGGCAAGTGATGGGCGTGATCTGGTTGACGCCGCGGTCGTGGTCACCGCGCTTGACCGGGGAGATCTGGTCGTGACCAGCGATCCTGATGATCTGCGTCGCATCGCCGCCGCGATCGGCCGTGACCTCGCAGTGCACGTCGTCTGATCACAGGTGCTGCTAGCGGCTAAATATCGTTTCGCCAGGGTTTTGAGCGATGCCGGAGGAGGGACTCGAACCCCCGACACGCGGATTATGATTCCGCTGCTCTAACCAGCTGAGCTACTCCGGCGGGGTAGCGCAGTCTAGCCTCGCCGGGTGCCGGCAGGCGGGGTCTCTGTGCAACGCAACCGCTATGTTGATCGTCCAGTCATGTTTGCCGAGACGTTCACCCTTCCCCACCCCGTGAACGAGAAGGCGGCCGGGTGCCCGATACATCGCCAAACGAGCCCAATCACCTGAGCGCGAGCCGGGCGGATGCGCACCCGCCGATGCCACGCGACAAGCGGGGCTGGCAGGTCTCCCCCGCGCCCGACGGGCGTGGCATGCCCGAGCAGACGCCGAAGGGTCCTGCGGCACACCGCAGACCCGGCTTTCTGTGGTTCGTACTGATCCTGATCGCGCTGAACTGGCTGTCCTTGCTGCTCTTCCAGCCCTCCTCAGGTGAACAGCGGGTAACCGTTCCGTTTAGCCCGTACTTCTTAGAACAGGTCAAGGAAGGCTCGGTCGCAGCGATCTCCTCCAAGGGAGACACGATCCAGGGCAAGTTCAAGACCAAGCTGCGCTACCCGTCGACCGATAAGAAAGCAAAGCCCACCAAGCTGTTCGCCACCCAGGTGCCGAGCTTCTGGAACGGCAGCCAGCTGTCTGCGCTATTGCAGGAAAAGGCAGTGAAGATCAACGCCGAATCGACGAGCGAAAGCAAATCGCTGCTCACCGAGCTACTGCTCGGCTTCGGCCCGACGTTGCTGATCGTCGGCCTGTTCGTGCTGATCGCCCGCCGCGCCGCGAAGGGCGCCAGCGGCATGGGCGCGCTGGGCAACTTCGGGCGCTCCCAGGCGCGCCGCGTGGACCCAGAAAAGATCCGCGTCACCTTCGCCGACGTCGCGGGGATCGACGAGGCCAAGTCCGAGCTCTCAGAGATCGTCGACTTCCTGCGAAATCCCGACCGCTACGGGAGCCTCGGCGGGCGCATGCCCCACGGTGTGCTGCTCTCCGGAGCACCGGGTACGGGTAAGACACTGCTCGCCCGCGCCGTCGCTGGCGAGGCGCACGCTGCCTTCTTCTCGATCTCAGCCTCGGAGTTCATCGAGGCGATCGTGGGCGTCGGCGCATCGCGCGTCAGGGATCTGTTCGCCAAGGCCAAGGAGGCAGCGCCGGCGATCATTTTCATCGACGAGCTCGACGCGATCGGGCGCTCGCGCCAAGGCTCGGTGTCGGTCACCGGCGCCAACGACGAGCGCGAGCAGACGCTCGACCAGATCCTCACCGAGATCGACGGGTTCGAGTCCTCCCAGGCCGTGATCGTGCTCGCGGCAACCAATCGCCCCGACGTCCTAGACCCTGCACTCCTGCGTGCCGGACGCTTTGACCGGCGGGTGACCGTGCAAGCCCCCGACCGCAAGGGGCGTGTCGAAATCCTCGAGGTCCACACCCGCTCGATACCCCTAGACGACGACGCCGACCTGCAGGCGATCGCCTCCAGCACCCCCGGCATGGTCGGGGCGGACCTCGCCAACCTCGCCAACGAGGCCGCGTTGCTCGCGGCGCGCCGCGGCCACGAGAAGGTACGGATGAGCGACTTCACCGACTCGCTGGAGAAGATCATGCTCGGCTCACCACGCGGCATCCTGCTCTCTGCCGCCGACCGCGAGCGAACCGCCTATCACGAGTCCGGGCACGCCCTCGTGGGCATGCTCACACCCGGCGCAGATCCGGTACGCAAGGTCTCGATCATCCCTCGCGGGATGGCACTCGGCGTGACCCTCTCCACTCCGGACTCAGACCGTGTCTCCTACTCCCGTGAAGATCTCGAGGCGAAGATTCGCGTTGCCCTCGGCGGTCGGGTCGCCGAGGAGATCGTCTACGGCACGATCACGACCGGTGCCGAGTCTGACATTCAGCAGCTCACCCAGATCGCCCGGCAGATGGTTGGGCGCTGGGGGATGAGCGAGGCGGTCGGCCCGATCGCCGTGCTCCCCGCCGACGGCGAGGGACCGTTCCTACCCGGTGTGAGCGCGACCTCAGAGTCCACCCAGCGCCTCATCGACGAGGAGGTCAGGCGGCTGATCGACCTCGCCCATCAGCAGGTCACACACCTGCTCGGCGACCACCGCGATCAGCTGGAGAGCCTCGCGCAGGCGCTACTGAAGACCGAGACGCTGGACGAACTCGACGCGTACACGGCAGCGGGTGTGCCCGCGCGTCGCGAAGAGCCAGCCGTGATCTCCTGATCCATTCAGCGGGAGGCGCGCCAGAGCGAGAGGCCGAGCAGGCCGAGCACCGCGATCGGCATCACCCACCATGCCGCAACGCTCGTTGTGGCGATTAGGGCGGTGATCGCCAGCGCGAGTACCACACCCAGTGCAGTGCGCCAGTCATCGCCGACAATGAACTCCCAGACCGCCTGCGGAAATGCCCGTAGCGCTGTCATGCGTTTACGCTTAAGCGCTCGACGTCCTCGCCTGGCGCTTCGACCACAGCCGTCAGTACAGCGACAGCGGCGCCCACACCGGCCAGCGCAGAAGACCAGCCGCGCGTAATACCCACCGCCAGCACGATCGGATTCACCTTCAGGCGCACGCTCATTCTCTCACGCGGCCGTAGCCAGCTCGATTGGCATCGGCAAAGGCAGTTCGCGCGCCCGCGAGCACGCATCGCATGGCCCATGCCGGGCGTGGTCGGCGAACTCCTCGGCGAATACATCCAAGGCACTCGTGACGAAGCCTACGACTCCATCCGGGTGACGACAGGCGCCGCGTCCCTTGACCTGCGAAGCCCAGCGGACGGTGCGCTGTCCCGTCTCGGCCGACGCAGTGCCGGCGGCGAACTCCTCGATCGCACCGGCTATCGCCCCCAGACCGTGCACGCAGGGCCCGCATTGACCGGCGCTCTGTCCCGCCAGCCAACGTGTGACACGTGAGGTCTCGGCCACCGGACATGTCTCCTGGGAAAGAAGCACGGCGATCCCCGCGCCGAGCGATGCGTCGTGAGGAGCCAGGTGATCGTTGGACAGCGCGAGCGTGGAGATCGCTGCACCGTCGAACCAGGTGCCCGCGTAGCCGCCGAGCAGAGCAGCGCGAATTGGAGTGCTCGTGCCGCCGGCGGCCTCGATCAGCGACGCGAGTGGCGCACCATACTCGATCTCGTACACGCCGGGGTGGGTGACGGCGCCGGAGAGCGTGAGCAGCGTCGAACCGGGATGCGCCTGCGTGCCGAGTTGGCGGAACCACTGTGGCCCGTAGCGAGCAATCAGCGCGAGGTGGGCGAGCGTCTCGGCATTGTTGATCAATGTCGGGCGCCGACGGACTCCTCGCTGGAATGGCATCGGCGGGGTGAGCGTCGGCTTTGCCGGCCCGCCGCTGCAGAGGTTCACGAGCGCCGACTCCTGGCCCGAGACGTATCCCACGGGAACGGGCTGGATACTGACCTTCAGAGCGTCGCCACCGGTCCGCTCGCGCTCTCTGATCGCGCTGGTCGCGCTCTGCAGGGCCGGCCCGGCCGACTCATCGATGCAGAGGATCAGCTCGTCGGCTCCAACGGCCCGTGCGGCCAGGACTCCCCCGTCGAGCACCAGATGAGGCAGGCCCTCCAGGAGCACGCGGTCCTTGAGGCTCGCGGGCTCCCCCTCGGCCGCGTTGGCAAGCACGATCGGTCGTACGCCGATCCGAGATCGGCCGGCACCGACGACCGCCCGCATCTTCGCCGCCGCAGGGAATGCGGCGCCCCCGCGGCCGAGCAGACCAGCCTGCTCGACGAGGTCGATCAGCGTGCCTGCTCCCCGTCGCTCACGGCGCTTAGCGAAGGGTGCCTCGCCGTGAATCGCCACATGCTCCTTGAGGTCCATGGCGCCGTGGACGGGGATGCCCGTGAGTAGCCGTGGCAGGCTGGCAGGATCGGCTTGCAGGCTCATTTCTCAGACGACCCCACTGTGGAGCGCGTGAGATACCAGTATGCGCTGGGACCAACGGCGCCGATCAGTGTCATAGCGACCCACTCTGTGCGGGCCAGCCACTCACCAGGCGCACGGCGCCGTCGGTGCTCACCAGGCGTGCGGGCAAGCCGAGTTGCTCGAGCCACGCCGGAGCGCAGCCCGCACGGATGAGCGCCGCGGTGCTGGCGATGTTCGCGTCCAGGCACGTCCCCGCCGCGACGCTCACGGTGCGCCAAGTCCGGATGACGGACGTACCCGTCATGGGATCGATGATGTGATGCCTCGTCTGACCTTTGTGACTCCAGCGCCGCACTGACGTGCTGGAAGTGGCGATACCACCCGAGACGATCGAAATCGTCTGTCCCTGCCCACCCGGAGCGCTGCGGTGGTCGTCAGTGACATAAATCCGCCAGCCACCCTCGGGAGCGGCGCCGGCAGTGGCGATGTCGCCGCCCAGGCTGACCAGGCTGCCCGCACCGGTCGCCTCGTGCACCGCGCTTGCGGCACGATCCGCCACCCACGCCTTCGCGGTGGCGCCCAGATCCAGGCGCACGCCGGTTGGGATGCGTATTGCGGCGTGCTCCCGGTCGATCTCGACCGCCTGCCATCCGGGCGTGACGTGCGCTTGTATGGTCGGGCTTTCAGCTTGCTCAGGTTCATCGGCTGGCTTTTCCAACAGCCGCCAGTCGCGGTCATAGCCAGCGAGCACCAAGGCGTCGCCGACCGTCGGGTCGACGTTCCCGTTGGTCAGCTCAGCGGCGCGCAGCGCGACCTGCACCGCTTCGATCAGCAACTGGCCGACCGGTATGAATCGCCCCGCGCCAGCATTCACACGCTGCAAGTCCGAGTCCGATCGAAAGCGGCTGCACGCGCGATCGATCTCCTCCAACTCTCGCTTGACGATCGCTCGTGCCCGCCCCAGAGCGTTGGGATCGGTTACCAGCAGGACCGCGCTCGTGCCAAGCGCCTCCCACCTGCTCTCCACGGGCGTGCTCAGGGCGACAGGCATCGCGGATCCCTCACGATCCCCCGGACACCACCGGGGGGAAACTCGATTCCGAGGCTGAGTTGCCGGGGAAGGCTTGCGCGGCGACCTCCGAGAGCACCCCCGTGAGCGTCACGGCGCCAGCGAGCAGCCAGCGGTTGCACCGCGCCAGCCGGCGTAGAGCGGCGTCTCGAGAACGCCTCGAATCCAATGTTCTCATATGGGCATCTTCGACAACTTTGTCTTCTTCTCACTAAAGAGCCGGTTAGAGAGTTCTTATGGTCGTTTCCCTCTCTTCTCCCTTTTGCGCTTTATTGTCGAGCGATGATTCTCCTGATCGAGGACGAGCCCGGGATCGTCGACTTCGTCAAGCGTGGCCTCGAGGCCGAGGGGTTTGCGGTGGAGGCCGTTCTGGATGGGGCCGAAGGTGAGCGGCGCGCGCTGCAGGAAAGCTTCGATCTGATCGTGCTCGACCTGATGCTGCCCGGCCGCGACGGTCTCGAGATCCTCGGCTCGCTGCGCCAAGCCGAGGTGACGGTACCAGTGATTGTGCTCACCGCACGCGGTGAGATCGAGGATCGCGTGGCCGGTCTCGATGCGGGCGCGGTCGACTATCTGGTCAAGCCCTTCTCGCTTGCCGAGCTGGCCGCCAGGGTACGCGCGCAGTTGCGCCTGGCCGCACAGGCCCCCACGACATCGCTGCGTGTGGGCGATATCGAGGTCAGCCTGCTCACTCGTGAAGTGCACCGGGCCGGGGAGCCGGTGCGGCTGTCGAGCACCGAGCTCGACCTGCTCGTCCATCTCATGCGCCACCGCGGTCAGGTCCTCTCACGTGAGGAGATCCTGTCCACAGTGTGGGGTTATCGGCATGACCCGCAGACCAATGTCGTGGACGTCTACATCGGGTATCTCAGGCGCAAGCTGGGCACTCCCGAGAACCCGGCGCCGATCCTCACGGTCCGCTCTGTCGGCTATCGCCTGGACGATGCGAGCTAGACGATTGAACTGGGCGGGCTGCGCCGGTGACTGACCGCCTGGGTCGCGATCGTGATGCCGCTCTTCGCCGCGGTGATCTTCATCGCCGTCTACTACTCGAACTCCCGGGCTTCATGCCATCCTTCGCCAGTGCCCTCGCCACAGATAGAGCCTCCCGAGGAGCTGCGCAACCGTCCTGAGGCCAGTCGGCGAGCAATCCGCCGCCACCGCTATCAAGCCGCCGGACTGATCACGCTGCTGATCCTGTCCGTGGGCGTCGTCCTCCTGGGCGATATCTCCGGTATCCAATCGGGAAACACCCCCGTCTCCTCGCAGACTGCCTCGAGCCACACGCCTTCTGGCGCAAGCGATCCCCAGGGACAGGCGCGGCCCCCGCTGAGCACGAGTCAGGGGACCGGCCGGGGGCGGGCGGGCGGCTCTAATACCGAGCCGGTGCCGATCCTGATGTACCACGTGATCGCCGCGCCACCGCCGGGCGCGCCGTTCCCCGGGCTGTACGTGGCGCCGGCCGAGTTCGCCGCGCAGATGCAAGCGCTCAAGCGCGCCGGCTGGCACGCTGTCACCCTCGACCAGGTCGAGGCCAACTGGCGCAGCGGTGCATCGCTGGGAGCAGGCAAACCAATCGTGCTCAGCTTCGACAACGGCTACCAGTCCCAATACACGCAGGCGCTCGGAGTCCTGCAGCGGCTCGGTTGGGTCGGCGTCGAGAACATCCAGCTGTCCGGCCTGCCACCATCGCAGGGCGGCTTCGGCCAGGGACAGGTCCGCGGCCTGATCGCCGCAGGCTGGGAGCTCGACACGCAGGGATTCAGCCACGCCGACCTGATCACGCTGAGCGCTGAGGAGCTGCACTACCAGGTGGCTGTCGCGCGCCGGGTCCTGCAGCAGCGCTACCACGTCGCGGTCAACTGGTTCTGCTACCCCTCCGGACACTACAACGCGACAGTCGTCGCCGCGGTCAGAGCCGCCGGCTACGCGGGATCGACAACCGTGATTCCCGGCTGGGCGCACTCCGGCGACGATTCCTACCGCCTACACCGGCTGCGCGTCCTCGGTGAAACCACGCCGGCGGCGCTGTTGGCGCTGATCGCGGGCATCCGCGAAGACCCGCCGGCCCCCTCCTCCTACAACGGCGCCTGAGGTGAGACGAGCACCTCGGGGTGCGCTTCGGTGATCACGTGCCGGCGCAGCGTCGCCTCGGAGACCTTCCGCGGCGTCTGCGAGACGAAGCGATAGACGATCAGACCGCTCACATCGTGGCGGCTGAGCAAGTGAAAGCCGGACACCGGCGGGCTGCTAGCGGAGGCCTTCAAGGGCGCGTAGCCAGTCTCGTCGATCTCGCTCACCGTCACCGTCCCGCCACGGGCTAGGTTGTGCAGCGGCGGCAGGTAGTACTCCAGTGGCGCCGCGCCGAGCTCCACAGTCGTGATTACACGATCGTGGTGCCTCGTGCCACGCAGAACCTTGGCGACACCGCGCCAGTCGCCGCGCTGCAGGCGCGGGCTGAGATCGACGTCGATCGATATCGCCAGAAACGCAAGTGCGATCAGCGCGGCAAGCACCGCGCCGACGCGCCCCGCCCGCCGTGCCGTGACGACCACCGCGATCGTGGCGCTCACGGGAATCATCGCCGCGACTAGATTGCGCGGCGCCAGGTAATCGGCGCCGAAGGCAACGAGCACGATCGGCGCCAGCACCCCGCTCGCCGCCACCGCCAGCGCAATCAGCGCGCCGCGCTCCTCGCGAGGCTCGAGCACGCGCCACAAGCCAAACCCGAGACCGGCGAGGATCGTCAGCGCCACGAGCAACTCGATGCCGTGTCCGAGCGGTGCGCCCGACTCGCCCACCAGGTAGTACTGCGGGATCGCCTGCAGCCGGCTGGAGAGAGCCCACCGTTCAATCCACTGCGCGCCGTGACCGCCCTGAGCGAAGGCCAGCGGAAGCAGCGCAAAGCCCACGAGGGCCACCACGCCGCACGCGAGGAGGGACGCGCGCCGGCTGCGCAGCAGCAGCCAGAGAATCATCGGAGCCACGAGGAAAGCCGCGAAGTAGTGACTCAAGAGCGCTAGCGAGGCGCTCACCGCGAAGGCTGCCAGACGCCCCGGAGTTGGCTCTCGCTTGGCGCGCAGGAAGCAGAGCATCGTCAGGGCGCTCGTCAGCACGAACAACGCATACGCGCGCGCCTCCTGGGAGTACCACACGAACAGAGGGTTCACGGCGACAAAGGCGGCCGCCGCGATCGCTGTCGCACGGCGTCCCGACAGCTCACGTCCGATCGCCCACGCAACCGGCACGGTCGCCACCCCGAACAGCGCCGAGGGAAGGCGCAGCGCAACGGCGCCGGTGCCGAGGACCCGCGACCACGCCCAGACGAGCACGTACCAGAGTGGCGGCGTGTTCTCGGTGTGCACCACCGCTCGCAGCGTCGCCCCGAGATCCGCGTGAAGCACGTGCACGGGGGTGAACGCCTCGTCGTACCACAGGCTCTGGGACCCGAGCGTCGAGAACCGCAGGCCTGCGGCCAAGACCACCAGTCCCGTGAGCGCCCACCACGTCGGCAGCATGTGACCGCGCACAACGACGGCGCGAGGGGCGTCTTCCGACGACGGGACGGTCGCGCTCACTGGCCGGTTTCCGGCGACGTGCCTTCGGGACTTTCCGAGCCTCGTGCGGCCGGACCGCAGAGCTGTGCGCTCTTTGCCGTGCCGAAGCAGCCGTAGCGTGAGGCCGGCACGTCTTCAACCTTTGGGGGCAAGTACCAGCCACCGCCCGCGGTGCGTCGTCCCCGGATCACAGGTCCCGTCATCCGCAGACACAGCTGTACCCGCTCTTTCGGGGCTCCGGGAGTGGTGTTGCCGCAGACCACATCGCGGGTGGTGTGACCGTAGAAGTCCTGTTCGGTCGACAGGTTGCGATAGTCGTGACCGGTGTAGGACCGCCACGTGCGCAGGTCGGCGATCAGGCGATGGTTTACGTGGGTCTGCTTGACCACATCGTTAACCGTCGCGATCGCGAGCAGCAGGCCCGCGAGCAAGAGCAGCGTCACCTCGACCAGCCGCCTGCGGCCTGTGCCCGGCAGCTCGACATCGCGCGGGCGTAACCATGCGGGCAGGCGATCCCACTTATCGCGCTGGACAGGAGTCTCGGCGTCGCTCATGAGACCGGTACCAACAGCGGAGCGAGTTGGTGGACGATGAACAGCACCTGCACCGCCAACGTCGCGACGAGCAGACGGCGGTCGCGGGCGATCACGGCCAGCGGCAACGACCACAGCGTGTACCAGGGCAAAAGCCAGGTGCTCGTCACGGAGATCGCAAGCAATGTCCAGCCAGACGCGGCTATCCAGTCATAGCCTCGCCACGTGCGCCACAGCAGATATGCCACGATCAGCACGAGCGCTCCCTTGAGCAGGTCATGGTCGATCGGGAACACCCCGGGCTTGCCCACGAGGTGGGCGATCTCGGTGGGGAAGCTGTCGGTCGAGACAAACGCGGCGTCGCGGTTCAGCGCAGCGACGACATCGATCCCGTGCACGCCGAACACGGCGTAGCCGATCAGCGCCCCGAGCACCAGTGCTCCCAGCGCGCCGAGTACCGACGCGAGCTTGCGGGACGACAGGATCATGAATGGCAGCAACGCGGCGGCGGTGGCCTTCACGAGTGCGCCTGCCAGGACCGACGCGGTCGCCGGAGCATCCCGTCCAGCAAACGAGAGGGTCACCGCGACCATCATGAACAGGGTCATGATCAGGTCATTGTGCGCGCCCCCGAGACCGTAGATCACCCATAGCGGGTTGGCACCCACCGCGAGCAGCGCCCCCCCCGGGTTGATGTCTCGCGCGCGTGCGCAACGCCAGGTGAGCGCGAGCGTCCCACAGCCCGCGAGCAGCGCCTCGAGCTTCATTCCCCATATGGCGCCCTTCAGCCCGAGCGGCGCAAGCGGGTAGGAGAGCAGCGAGTACAGCGGGCCATAGGCGGTGGCGACGTGCTTCCAGTCTTTGCCGACGTAGGGATAAACCGGGTCATGCACAATCGCGATCGGCCCGTGGGTGTAGGGATTGAGCGCGTGCTCGACACCCATGCGCGCGTAGGCGATGTAGCTGAACACATCGGTCGAGATCAAGATCGGCCCGGCGAAGACGATCAGTTGCAACGCCCCCACCAGTACGATTGCCCAGCGTTTTGAGATCCGCCGCGCGAGTCCCAGCATCACCACGTAGGCACCGGTGAAAGCGAGCAGCGCGATCAGAAAGACGCGGTAGCCGAGACGCTCGCCGATTCCGCTCAACCAGCCGGCGATCTGTGGCGATTTTGGGATCAGCGGCGAGTGTCCGCCCGCCCCGTCGAGAACGATCTCGGCGGTGGCGGCCACGAGCACGAGCGCACACAGGACGATCAGCCCACGCACCCAGCGCTCCGCATCTGGACGAGCACGCAGACGCCCCAAGCGCGAGGCACGGCGCTCGGCGCCCTCGTCCAGATGCGACCGGCCGGCCACGCGAGGATCTACGACGCCGCCTCCCACAACGCCGCCGCTGCCCCCTACAACGCCGCCCAAACCGTCTTGGTCTCCAAGTAGGCCTCGAGGCCATCCCGGCCATGCTCGCGGCCGACGCCGGAGGCCTTGAACCCGCCGAACGGCGCCGACGGATCGACCACCCCCCAGGTGTTGATGTAGACCATGCCGGCGCGCAGCATCGCGGCCAAGCGATGGGCACTCGAGAGGTCGCGTGTCCATACGCCGGCCGCGAGCCCGTACTCGCTCTCGTTCGCACGCCCTGCGACCTCCTCGAGGGTCTCGTAAGGAGAGGCCACCAGCACGGGTCCGAAGATCTCCTCGCGGGAGATTCGCAACTCATCGGAGGTGGTGCTGAACAGCGTCGGAGCGATGAAGTAGCCGCCGCTGTCCGTCAGGGCCGCCTCGCCTCCCGCCACGACCTCAGCGCCTTCGGCGCGGCCGGCTTCGATGTAGCCCATGACTCGCTCGTGCTGCTCTGCCGACACGACCGGTCCGAGCTGGGTGCCGGGATCGAGGCCGGGCCCCAAGCGTGCGTTCGCGGCCTGCGAGACCAACCCGCTCATGACCTCGTCGAAGCGCTCGGCCGGTACGAACAGCCGCGAGCCCGCGTTGCAGGCCTGTCCCGAGTTGAAGTAGATCGCTTGGTAGGAGCCCTTGACTGCTGCCTCGATGTCGGCGTCCGGCAGGATGATGTTCGGCGACTTGCCTCCCAGCTCGAGCGTCACCCGCTTCAGTGCGCGGCCGGCCTTCGCGCCGATCTCGCGCCCCACCTCCGTGGAGCCGGTGAAGGCGATCTTGTCGATCCCCCGATGGTCGACCAGAGCGGCACCGGTCTCGCCATCACCGGTCAGGACGTTCAGCACGCCGGGCGGAAAGCCCACCTCCAACGCCAGCTCGCCGAGGCGCAACGCGCTGAGCGGTGTTTGCTCGGCGGGCTTGAGCACGATTGTGCACCCGGCCGCCAGCGCGGGTGCGATCTTCCAGGCGGCCATCAGCAGCGGGAAGTTCCATGGCACGATCTGGGCGCACACCCCGACGGGTTCGCGACGGGTGTAGCAGAGCATGTTTGGCGCACCGACAGGCAGGACGCCACCCTCGATCTTCGTCGGCCAGCCCGCGAAATAACGCAGATGGGCGGCCGTGCCGGCCACGTCGACGAACTGCGCGAGCGCCACCGGCTTGCCGTTGTCCAGCGACTCGATCTGCGCGAGCTCATCGGCGTGCTCCTCCACCGCGTCGGCCAGCGCGCTAATCAATCTCTCGCGCCCCGCGGCCGCCATCGTTGCCCACGGACCCTCAGCGAACGCCGCGCGCGCCGCCTGCACCGCCCGCTCCACATCCTGCTCGCCCGCCTGCGGCACCCGGGCAATCTCACGGCCGGTGGCAGGATCAAGTGTGGAGAACATGCGCCCGTCGGCGGCCTGTAGGCGCTCAGAGCCGATCAGCAGACGGTGAGGACCGGCGACGAACGCGCGCGCGGCGGACCCGAGCGCCTCGGGAAGGACGGGAGGGGTGGCGGTATCGGCAGCGGCGGTCATAGCGACTCCTTGCGCAGATTCACGACTCGAGCGGGTTCACGGCTTCAGCACGATCTTAAGCGCCTCGCGCCGGTCATACAGCGCATAGGCCTCGGGGGCTTCATCGAGAGACATGTGGTGAGTGACGAGCGAGCTCGGGTCGAGCAGGCCGGCGGACATCATCTCGAGGACACTGTCGACATGGCCGATCACATTGGCGTGTCCCGAGTGGAGATTTAAAGCCTTGATCCACAGCAGCCCCATGTGCACCTCGCAGCGCTCGGCGTAGACCCCGATCGCCTGCACTGTCCCGCACTTGCGCGTCAGGCGCAGCGCCAGCTCGAGAGCGCGCGGATCGCCGACGGCGTCGATACACACGTCCACCCCGCGCCCGTCAGTTGCCTCACGTGCGGCAGCGCGTGGGTCTCCCTCGCTCAGGTGCACCGGCTCAGCGCCGAAGGACTCCGCCATCGCCAGCCGCTCGGGGACAGAGTCGACCGCGATCACATGCGCCGCGCCCACTGCCCGCGCCGCCTGCACTGCGCACAGCCCCACCGGCCCAAGGCCCAGCACAGCGGCCACATCACCGGGTGCAAGGCCGCTCTGCTCGACGGCGTGGTAGCCGGTGCCCATGACATCGCCGGCGAACAGCGCTATATCCTCGCTCATGCCATTGGGCACCTTGCGCAGCACGAGATCGGCGTTCGGTACGAGCGCCCGCTCGGCCTGAGTTCCAGGCAGCGAACCGAGCGCCGCGCCGTGGCCGAATGTGCGCGAGAAGTCGCACTTGTGAAACCAACCCCGCCGGCAGAAGAAGCAGCTCCCGCAAGCCGTCTGAAAGCAGCCGAGCACGCGGTCACCGATCTGCACGTCGCGGACGTCCTCGCCGGCGGCGATCACCGTGCCGACGTACTCGTGGCCGATCGTGAAGCCACGCTCGATCTGCACGCGGCCGTGATAGATGTGCAGGTCCGAACCGCATACGCCCGTCGCCTCGATCTGCACGATCGCATCTCGGGCATCGACGAGCTCGGGCTCGGGGACCTCCTCGACGAGTACCTCGCCGGGAGCCTGAAAGGTGACCGCACGCATCGGCGCCCCAGCCTAGAGAACGGCGGCGCCTTTTGGCTGCACCCAGAACCCGTATGCTGCTACGCCGATGCCAGAGATCTCCAAGGCAGTGCTGATAACCGGCTGCTCCTCCGGCATCGGCGAGGCCACGGCTCGCCGCCTGGCCACTGGTGGCTGGACCGTGTACGCGACCGCCCGCCGGCTGGAGGCGATCGAGCATCTCAGAGACTCCGGCTGTCGCACGCTGGCGCTCGACGTGACCGACGAGCACTCGATGCAAGCCGCGGTAGAGGAGGTGGAGCGTACCGAGGGCGCTGTTGGCGTGCTCGTAAATAATGCCGGCTACAGCCAGGGTGGCGCTATTGAGCAGGTTCCCCTAGATGCCGCACGCCGCCAGTTTGAGACCAACGTCTTCGGGCTCATTCGCATGACCCAGTTGGTGTTGCCTGCGATGCGCGACCAACACTGGGGCAAGGTGGTCAACATCGGCTCGATGGGCGGCCGCCTGACGTTTCCCGGCGGCGGTCTCTACCACGCCACCAAGTATGCGGTCGAGGCGATCAGCGACGTCCTGCGCTTTGAGGTGCGCGGCTTTGGGGTCGACGTCGTGCTGCTCGAGCCGGGGCTGATCACCACCGAGTTTGCCGCTAACGCCATGGCAAAGAACAGCGAGATCTCCACCGACGGCCCCTACACAGAGTTCGACGCGAAGGTCTCGGCGTTGACAACTGGCGTCTATGAGGGGCCAATGCGCCGTCTCGGTGGCGGCCCGGAGGTGGTCGCAAAGGCGATCGAAAAAGCGATCTCGCGGCGCCGTGCACCAACGCGAGTCCCGGTGACGCCCTCTGCTCGCCTTTCGATCTTGCAGCGCAAGCTGCTCCCGGATCGGGTCTGGGACGCGGCGATGCGCACCCAGTTTCCTCAGCCCAAGTAGCAGCTGGCTATGCCGCGAGGGGTACAACCGGGTGCGGAGCACCCACCTCGAACCCCTGGGCATAGTCCACACCGTAGTCGCGCAACAGCTTCACAGTGGCCTCGTCGCCGACGTACTCGGCAATCGTCTGCTTGCCCATCCCGCGGGCGAGCTCCACAAGCGCCCTGACCACGAGCTGGTCCTTCGGCGAAGCCGACAGGCCGCGAATAAAGTCGCCGTCGATCTTCAAGTACTGAAAGGGCAGGTGCTTGAGGTATTGAAAAGAGCCGAAGCCGGCGCCGAAGTCATCGAGTGCGACCATGCAGCCGAGCGCCTGTACACCCGCGCAGAAGGACCGCGCCCGCCCCATGTCGGAGATCGCGGCGGTCTCGGTGACCTCGATCACCAGCTGTGCGGGATCGACCCTCGCAAGCGCGAGCGCTGCTTCGATCTGCGCAAGCATCTCCCCATCGGTGATCGACAGCGACGAGCAGTTGATCGCGATGCGCACGCCCTGCTTGCCGTGCTCGCCCGCGAGTAGTGTGGCTACCTGGCTCAGCACCATCCGGTCGATCTCGCGGATCAGCCCGTAGCGCTCTGCGGCGGGTAGGAACCTGCCGGGTGCCACCAATCCTCCGCCCGGCTCGTCGGCGAGCCGCACAAGCGCCTCGTAATGCGACACGCTCCCATCCCGCAATGACATGATCGGCTGGTAGTGCAGTACGAACAGCTGCTCCTCCAACGCGCGGCGCAGACGCGCTAGCCACGGTCGCCGATGTAGCCCGGCCGGAGAGGACAGGCCACTGGCAAGCGATCGCGGGCCGGCCAGGCCGGCGTAGCGGTGGTGCACGGGCTGCGGCGGTGTCCGCAGGAACAGGCGCGGAGTCGCCGCAATCGTCGAAGTCAGCACGGCCCTCCTTTTCGACGGCGCTTGGAGCTCACCTGCGAGGGCACAGGTTATGAAGGTTTTCGCCCGAAATCCCCCAGCGACTATGTAAACGCAACGGACGCCCGTCAGGCTCGTGAATAGGGTCGCCGCGCACGGTCAGACACCACCAGCAAAAGCGCGAGCAGCACGAAGTTCATTACGACCGAGGAACCCCCGTAGGCGACGAACGGTAGTGTCACCCCAGTCAGCGGGATCAGGCGCGTGACGCCGCCCACGATCACGAACACCTGCATTGCCACGACGAACGACAGGCCGGTCGCCAGCAGCTTGGAGAAGGAGTCCTTGGCGAGCATCGCGGTCTTCAGGCCACGTGCGACGAATAGCAGGTAGACGAGCAGCAGGCCGGCGGCGCCGACGAGGCCAAGCTCGTTGGTGATGACCGCGTAGATCAGATCGCTTTCCGGCACGGGCAGGATCGAGCGACGCACGACGTGATGGTTTGCCAGTTCGACCGGGTACTGCAGCAGCGACTGGTCAAAGCCCGTGCCGAGCAGCCCGCCGTCGGCCTGGGCGAACAGTGACTGGGCTAGCTGGTAGCTGCCGCCCGGCTGGTTGTACAGCGTCCGGTCGAGCGGGTGTTCCCAGGCGAGCACCCGCGCGTGCACATGCCCGACGTGCCCGGCGACGAACCACGCACCGACGGCGAACAGGATCAGGCCGATCAGCGGGAACGAGAAGCGCCCGGTGGCGACATACAGCAGTGCGAGGAAGGCGCCGTAGAACATCAGCGAAGTGCCGAGCTCCCGGGTCAACAGCAGCGTAGCCATCGCCGCCCCCCACACGACGAGCATCGGGCCGAACTGCTTCATCGGCGGGATCGTCAGCCCCAGCACACGCCGCCCCGCGGTCACGAGGATCTGGCGGTTATCGCGCAGATAGCTTGCGAGGAAGATCACGATCGCGATCTTCGCGAGCTCGGCGGGCTGGAAGGAGATAGGTCCGACGTGGATATTCAGATAGGCGCCGTTGACCTGCTCGCCGATGCCGGGGAGCCTCGGCATAACCGCCATAGCGATCCCGACCGAGGCGATCGTGTAGCGGTAGCGCTCGAGCACCCCGACACCGGTGCGCTGCAGCCATACGATGGTGGCGGCGAACAGGATCAAACCGAGCACCATCCACTGTGCCTGCTGGCGTGCCAGAGACGGATTGATCCGGTAGACCATCACGATCCCCACGCTCGCGAGCACGGCCCCGAGCGGAAACAGGTATGGGTCGGCGTGCGGCAACGCGAAGCGGATCACCAGGTGCGCCGCCAAGCACAACCCCAGAAACAGGGCGCCGTACGTGAGCGACACGCCCGAGGCGTGGTTCAGCGTGAGGTTCGTCGAACCCCCGGGAGAGTTGTTCTCGGCTTGGATGAAGATCGCGGTAAAGCCCGCCGTGACCAGCAGCGCGGCGGGAACAAGCCCCAGCAGCTCGCGATTTCGGGGGCTGAGCATGCCCGCGAGCGTACCTCGCATCCCGGCGCGGGCACGCCGACAGGCTCGCTACCCTTACCGGACGAGCACGTCGTCGGGGGGCGGCGTTAGCTTGCCTTATGTCGATATGAGCTGCTGCGTGCCGATACCCCATGGATGACGAGCACCCACCCTCCCTGTGGATGAGCATGTGGAAGCGCTTCGTGATCGGCGGCGTGCTGATCGTGCTGCTCAGCGGAGGGGCGACGGCGACGGTCGCGCTGAACACCGCAAGCGGCCTCGCACACGACATCTTCCCCAGCGTCAACCAGATCCATGCGCCCAAGGGGCTCGTCGTCCCCGAATACAGCGGGGGCCCGGAGACCTACCTGATCCTCGGCTCTGACAGGCGAGCCGCCTCGAAAGACGTATATGACCGCAGCGACCCGCCACACAGCGACACGATCCTGCTCGTCCGCTTCGACCCCGAACAGGGCCAAACCTCGGTGCTCTCGATCCCGCGCGACCTGCTTGTAAACATCAAAAGCGACAAGGGCCAGTACTACCCGCAGTCAAAGATCAACGCGGCCTACACCTACGGCGCGCTGCTGGGTGGCACCAGGGGATCGATGGTGCTGGCGGCCGAGACAATCGAGCACGAAGTGTTCCCCGGCCTGAAGCTGAACGGCATCGTCGACGTGAATTTTGGTGGCTTCATCAAGGTCGTCGACACGCTCGGTTGCGTTTACATCAACGTCGACCACCGCTACCTTCACGTCAAAGGCGAAGGTGGCGAAGAATATTCCGAAATCAACCTCCAGCCGGGCTACCAGAAGCTCTGCTACAACAACGCCCTGAGCTACGTGCGCTACCGTCACGGTGACTCGGACTTCGTGCGCGTAGCCCGCCAACAGGACTTCCTCCGTAACCTGCGCGAGCAGATCTCGCCTGAAAACGCGATCGGCCAGATCGACCAGGTCGCCAAAGCGGTGGGCCGGGCAATCGTCACCGCCGGGTTCAGCTCTTCAGCGAGCCAGCTAATCGATCTCGCCAAGCTGGTCGGGTTCTCGCAGAGCAAGCCGCTGCGCCAAGTCAAGTTCCGGGTCGCCAACGGAAATTATGGGTTCAAGGGACAGTCCTTTGTCACGACTACGCCTTCGCTGGCGAAGACCACGCTCGCTGACTTTCTGCACGGCCAGCAGAAAGTCAGCGCACCCAAGCCGATCACCCCACCCCAGCGCAGCGACCACGGACATCACCGCTCGACCGGCTCCAGTGCCGCGTCGATCGGGCTATACCCCACGCACTCTTCGGGCCAGGATGAACTCGTCAAGGCCGCTATCAATGTGCCCTTCCGCGTTCTTTACCCGTCGCTGCAGACCGGTCCCGCTGTGCAGCAGCCGGTGCGCGCCTATACCTTGCTGGACAATGACCACCATCTGCGCCACGCCTACGTAGTGGTCTGGCAGCAGAACGGTCTCGGCGGCTACTACGACTTGGAGGGCACCGACTGGCTGAACCCACCGGTCGTCGCCCATCCCACCGAAACCCACAAGATCGGTGGTGTCGCCTACAGGATCTTTGCGGATGGGGGCCACATCCACACGGTCGCCTGGCGCCAGGGGCCGGTCCTGTACTGGCTCACCAACACGCTACTCGAGGATCTCACCAACGAACAGATGCTCGGCATCGCACGCTCGGCAGAGTCCCTTCACTGAGCGCGTGATGCGTTTCCTTAGCTCGAAGCTGCCGTGCGCGCTTGGTCGAGAGCCGCGTTCACGAGCGCGTCGGCGTGCGCGTTCTGCACGCGCGGCACCGTCCGGATCGACCAGCGCTCGAACTGCCCCAAGGCCGCCATCGCCTCACGGTGCAAGGGCTTCATCGCCTCGTGCTTGACCTTGTAGAGGCCCCTCACCTGCTTTGCGATCAGCTCCGAGTCGCCCACAACCTCGGTTTCGCTTGCGCCCAGCTCCCGCGCCCGCTGAAGTCCGAGTAGCAGTGCCCGGTACTCGGCCACATTGTTCGTGGTCGTGCCGAGCAGCTGGGCGTGCTCACCCAGCATCTCGCCCGAGGGTGAGGTGATCACGCACGCGGCCGCCGCCGGCCCGGGGTTGCCGCGGGCGCCGCCGTCGACGTGCACGATCACCTTCATCGCCCGAAGTATCCAGATCGGCTAAGACGAAACGCGGGAGTTACGACGACGCGCGTGCGAGGGGAGGCATATCCCCGGCCACGCGAGCCCTGCGGCGGTCACGGATCACACGTCTCGGTGAGCCTTCGGGAGCTGATGCTTTCGCGACCGAGCTTCCCTGGCGGGCGCGCCGGTCAAACTCACGCCGGTCGACGATCACCGTCACATTATCCTCGTGTTGGTAGTGCTCGACGAGCTTTGGATACAGCTCGTCTGCCAATGGCTTGGGGACAACGCAATAGATCATCTGCCCAAATCCTACTCTTCCGCCGCGAATGCGCAAGGGATGCAGCTCAAATGTCGAGGCGTAACAGCGCGCCGTGCTCGTCGGCCACGGCATTCACTAGCCGATCCTCCTCCGTGAGCTCCCCCAGCTCCGTTCCCTGCGCCGCCACCCACGCCCCGGCCGCCTCGTCGCCGAGATCCACCTCGTACCGATACCAGCACAGCTCCCACGCGACCACGATCGCAACCACGCTCCCGGAGTCAGCGACCGGGCGGACAGCGACGCTCGGCTCGCCCAACGAACGGGCGACACCCGCCACGCGCCTGGGGTACTCGCCGGCGTTGAAAACCTCTAGCGCCCGCTCGACCTTCACCTCGCCACCGGTCAACACCGCAGCGAACTCCTCACTTGGCGTGATCGATGACGGCACGGATGGCTCTTTCGAGGCCCCCGCGATGGCTCCCAGAAAATCATAGGACTCGGGCTCGAGATCAACGATCGGCGGCGCGGGTGGGAGGGATCCTGATCCCTCCCCCGCGAAGTCCTCCTCGGAGCGATCGGAAATCGACTCGCGCTGCTGCGGACGCAGCCGCTCGAACAGGTTGCGTCCGCGCCTCACACGCGACGGCGGCAGGCTTATCGAGTGGCGGTCCGCCTCGCGCAGCCAGCCCTCGTGCGCCGCGCGCGGCGCGCACAGCTCGCACACGGTGCGACGCCGGCCACCCGCCAAGAACACGTCGGGCAGCTCGCCGCGCAGCAGCCGTCGCCCGCATACGTCGCAGGCGACGTCGGGCTGGGAGGTGACGATCGAACGGGTTGCCATCGGCCCCCAGACTACCTGGACCCGCGCCACCTCGCGGACCGCCGTGCGTGGCGGTCGCAGCGGACGCCCGCGTCAGAAGGCCTATCTCAGCGACACAAGCTGTCGTGACCGGCGCCAACAGGTCCAATACGGGGAATGACGCGATCGCGTCTCCCAAAAGGCGACGATCAGGTCGAACAGGCCTCCTGAACGGCGGCAGTCAGCCGTCGAACGAATCCTCCTGCATCCGCGAGCGCAGACGCAGCACGGCCTTCGTGTGCAGCTGGGACACGCGCGACTCGGTCACGCCGAGCACCTCGCCGATCTCGCGCAAGGTCAGGTTCTCGTAGTAGTACAGTGCGATCACGAGCTTCTCACGCTCCGGCAGCTTTGCGATCGACTCGGCGATCCGGTCCTTCAGGTCGCCCACGTCGAGCGCCTTCGCGGGGTCGGGCGCCCCGTGGTCCTCGATCGTGTCCATCAGCGACACCTGATCGCCGCTGGAGTCCGAAACGCTCCACAGCTCGTCCAACGCGACGATCGAGGAGTGCGAGATCGCCAGCAGCGAGTCGTTCAGTTCGTCGACCGTGATCTTCAGCTCGGCCGCCAGCTCCTGGTCGGTCGGCGCCCGCTGCAGGCTGTGCTCGAGCTTCGCGTTCGCGCGCTCCACTTCGCGGGCACGCGAGCGCACGCTGCGCGGCACCCAGTCCATCGCGCGCAGCTCGTCGATGAT
>PLBZ01000092.1:284-33548 GCA_003134675.1 Solirubrobacterales bacterium | reverse complement strand
TTGCTCGGGTGTGGCTTGCCCGCCCCAAGCAACCCCGCGGGCCTCGCGCGGCGGGATGAGACGCTTTGGGCATGTTCGTGCAGGGCTTGGGTTTCTCGCCGTACGTTCGTTGAATCTCCTGGATGTCCGTTGCAATGAAGACCTCACGCACGCAGGTGTGGGCGGAAAACCTGGGCGACTGGAGCTGGCCCGGCCGCGGCGGCGCCGCGGCCGAAGTCCTGCCACCGCCCTGGGTGCCAGCGTTCCCGCCGCGTCGCGAACCCGTGCTCGCGCCACCGGCCGCGCCCGCCTCCTGGCAACGTAGACGCCGGCTAGTGCTTGGGATGATCCTTGGCGCACTGCTTGCAGCCTGTGCGGCGCTCGCGCTCAACGGCCAGCTCGAGCTCCTGCTGGGCCTGCGCTCCTCCGCGCCCGCTTTGAAGACGACCACGGCTCGCGGTGCCGCACCACAGCCGCTTCCAACGCTCCTCTCCACGAGCCACGACGCGGCGGGCAGCTCGATCGACACGGCCAGCTACAGCGCTCCGGCGCTCGCCGGCACAGGCTCGTTCCTGGTCTACCTGCCGCCAGGCTTCGCCTCCACGACGCGTCACTATCCCACCCTCTACCTGCTGCACGGCAACAACCAGCCGGCCGACGCGTTCCTCCAGATTGGTTTGCAGGATGCGCTCGATCGGCTGATCGCCCGGCACGAGATCCCGCCGCTGATCGCGGTGATGATTCAAGGTGGCAGAGGGGCGAACAACTGGCGTAATCAGGGCAGGCGGCGCTATGAGACCTACGTACTCGAAGTGCAGGAACTCGTGGATCGGATGCTCCCCACCGTGGCTCACCGTGACGCTCGCGCGATCGCCGGCGACTCAATGGGTGGCTACGGCGCGATGAACATCGCACTCGGCAACCCTTTCCGCTTCGGCGTGGTCGAGAGCTGGCTCGGCTTCTTCAACGGCCTCGAAGGCAAGCTGCGCGCCGACCGGCCCGTCCTCAGGCAGATGGGACTCCACGCCTTCCTCTACGGCGGTGAATCTGACCAGATCGCCGATCCTTCCGAGAACGCCCCGTTCGCTGCTGCGCTGCGACGGTCGGGAGCAAGCGCCAGGAGCGCCGTCTACCCGGGCGACCACAGCTTGGAAACGCTCCAAGCCCACCTTTCGCGGATGCTCATGTTCGCGGGAGGCTCGCTGTCGGCTGCACGCTGAGTCGCGGTAGTGCATCGACCGTGCGCGTCCAGCGAGCTGGCTCACTACGACGCTCCGTAAACTAGTATGTGCGCAAGGTCATTAGAGGAGAGAGGGGTTCTGTCAGATGGGACGCATAACCGGTAGCCACAACGTTGCAAGCAGGTCAGTCCGAGTGCGCTCGCTCGGCGGACACGCACGTGCACGAGTCGCGATGGTGGCGGGGATCATGTCTGCTGGTGTTCTCACAGGCGCTGCCGGGCTTGGGGTCGGCATTTCCAGCGCGGCGGGTACGAGTGCGGTTGCGGCGAGGACGATCTCGCTGAGTGAGACAGGGCATCTGCATCGCACGAGTAGCTCGGGGCTCAAGCTCAACGAGCAGGGCTCGGCGTCGGGCACGATCAAGGGCACGATCTATATCCATCTCAATGTCGTCTCGCCCAATCGAGTGACGGCCGAAGTCAACATCTATCCGAGCGGTGGCTCTCTCACGGGATCAGGGTCGGCCAACTACAGCGTGAATGGCGGCACGGCGAGCTTTTCCGGCAAGCTGTCGATCAAGCGTGGAACGGGCAGCTACGCTCACGCTCACGGCTCAGGGCTCAACTTCAGTGGCACGATCCGGCGCCTGAGCGGCGCTGTCACCGTGCGCCTGAGCGGCAGCATGTCCACCTAACGAGACGGTAGGAGCTCTTTGTCCAAGCTCTTCTCCAGGATCGGAGCTGCCACGGCTGCGCTAGCTGCCACGGCTGCGCTGTTGGTCTGCTGGTGGCTGCCCACCTCGGCCGGCGCTGCGCAGACGGTCACGCTCCACACGTCCTTCTCGCCCGACAAGCTCGGCGCCTCAACCACGATCGGGTTCAGCTTTCATATCGCCAGCACGACGAATGAAATGTCTGCTCCGTTGACGAGCGTCAGCTTGAGCCTGCCGCCCGGCATCAACTACGTCAAGACCACTTTGGGTCTGGCTATCTGCCAGCCGGCGGCGCTGCTTGCCAAAGGATTGAGCGGTTGTTCGCCCAACTCACGGTTGGGGGCAGGCAACGCATTCGTGGAACTGCCGTTCGGTAAGGAAAGCGGGTATGAGATACCCGATATTCAGGCGCTGATGGGTCCGCCACACAACGGCAACATAGTGGTGCTGTTCTATGCCGAAGGACGCAAACCGGTCTCAGCTCAACTGGTCTTTCAGGGCGAATTACTCACAGGTTCTGAAGTGCTCGGCGGGAGTCTCAACACAGCCGTACCCCTGATTCCCAGCGTGCCCAATGGACCACCTGTTTCAATCGTCAGTGTCCAGGCGACGATCGGGCCCAGTCATCTGACCTACTACACGCATGCCCACGGCAGGAGGGTGGCTTTCCATCCGCAGGGTGTCTCCGTGCCGCTGAGCTGCCCTCGGGGAGGCTTTCCGTTCTCCGCAAGCTTCACTTTCTTGGACGGCAGCAGCGCCGTCGCCAAGAGCGTCGTGCCCTGTCCGCGACGACGACGGTAGGTCTCTAGGAGATCAGTCTTGCAGGGCGAGCGCGGCCGGCACGCGCGAGGCGAAGTAGCCGGGTGCCGCGACCATCACGACTGCAGCAGCCGTCACGATCGCAAGGCTGATCACCGCGCTCACGATGCCCAGCGAGCTGACCACTGGATAGTTGATCACGGTGCTCAGCGCGTGGTCGAGTAGCTGCTGGCCGAGCAACCCGAACAGCGCTCCGGTGGTGCAACCGACACCCAATAGCAAGAAGCTCTCCATCAGGATCGTGTGCCAGAGTTCTGCGCGCGCGAAGCCCTCGAGCTTGAGCTTCGCCAGTCGGGGACGACGCTGCCAGATCATGGCGCCCATTGCCGCCCCCATCGCGAGCACCGCCGCCAGCAGGATCAGCGTCGCGATCTGCGAGAGACGCGTGAGACCCTGACGCGTGATCGCGCGCAGCTTGTCGGCGTGCTGCGCAGAGGTCTGGACTGCCAGACCGGTGTGTGGACCTAGAGCCGCCCGGATCGCGCTGCGCGCCTGCCGAGGCGTGGTGCCGGGGTCCACGTGCACGCTGAAGGCGCTCACATCCTTGCTTGCCCACGCGCGGGCGAAATCATCGGCGTTGATCATGATCGCCCCAGGCGCCCAGCCAATGTTCGTGCTGACTCCCGCTAGGCGAAAGGTGGTGGGGCGCGGCGCGGGGAGCACGAAAGGGCGCCCGATGTGCAGGTGGTGTTCTTCGACGATCGCCAGCGACACCACCGCCCAGCCACCTTCGCGCAGATGCGCGTCGGCCTGGGTGAGGTTGCCTTCGATCAACTGGGTTGGCGGAATCAAGGGCGAGGCGGTGCGCGGTGGCGCGATCACCCAGATGCGGCGATCGCCGTCGTCAAGGAGTCCCCCGCGATAGAGCGACACGGACCGCACGCCCGGCACAGCTTCGATCTTGCCCTGTGCCGAGGATGGGAAGGGGGACGTCATCAACAGGTTTGAGCTCCCGGCCGCCGAGACCCAAACGTCGGTTGAGGCGTTGGTATCCGCGGCGGCGTTCTCGAGCCCCTTCAACAGATCTCCATGGGCCCCCTGGATCGAGACCGCGCCAAACACCGCGATCGCGCCGGTGGCTGCGATCGCGACCGCACGTGAGCGCCCCGATCGCAACTCCATAACTGCAATGTGGGGCACCACGCTCGTGACTGCCGGCGCGAGCCGTTTGACGAACGTGAGCGTCGCGCCCAGCGGGATCGGCAGCAGCAACAGCAGCGCCGTGATGAGGCTCACCATCCCCACGATCGCGGCGGCGGGCGCGAACAGCAGGATTCCCAGAGTCAGGGCCAGCGCGAGCAGTCCGCCGAGCACGAGCCATCTGTTGCTCGAGCTCCCCGAGCCCTCCTTGACGGTGGTCGCGGCGAGCGGGTCGCGCGAGAGAATGTCGCGCAGCGGGCTGAGCACCGCCACGCATGCCGCAAGCATCCCACCGCCCGCGGCGATCGCGATGCTCTGCCAGCTCACCACGCGCTGAGAACCGAGCGCGAATGCGGAGGACAGATAACCGGGGTTGGCGTGAAAGAGGTGGATCGAGAGCTCATCGCCCAACACCAGTCCGAGCGCGGTTGCGATCAACCCGAGCACCACTGCGTCCAGCAACAAGACCGCGATCACGGCCGTGGGTGTATACCCATCGCGGCGCAGATCGACGATCAGGCGGCGGCGCTGGGGCACTGTGAGCAGCATCGCGTTGAACGCGAACAGGAATCCCACCAGTGCGCTGATCACGGCGAATAGCGCGGTTGACTGGTTGGTCGCCGCCGCGGCTCTGGCGAACAGCTTTTCGTCGTGGTTTGAGGACTCTATGTCCAGACGGCCCGCCGCGAGTCGCACAAGCGCCGCCCGGACAGTGGCGCCCTGTCCGGGCGCGGGCTCGACGAGGATGCGGTTCAGGCGCCCTTTGAGCCCCGCCAGTTCCTGGGAATATTCAAGCGGCGCGAGCGCGATCGGGCTGTTGATGAGCGCTCCGATCTGCTTTTCGTGAAGCTGGGCATAGAGCGCGGCTTCCGCGTTCTGGCCCGCGATCTGGAAGGTCACGTTCTTGCCGAACTTGGTGACCCCGATCGTGTGAGCCACCGGCGCGGGTAGCACCACTGCTCCGAGCCCAGCGAAGGGCGTGAGCGCGGCCCGCTTGACCAGCGCGCCACCCAGGTGTGTGAGGCTTTCATCAGCGCCCACCAGCTGCACGGACTCGCTGCCCTTGGGTCCCACGGCGTTGGCGTTCGCTTCCACCAGCCCCGCGGCGAGCCGCACGCCCGGGGTGTGGCGCACCTGGGCGAGCACGCGTTCATCAAAGCCATGCGCGTCACGCGCGGTGATCTGCAGGCTCGCGCGGCCCACGATGCCGCTGTTGAGCTTGCCCACCGAGCTCGACAGACTAGAGCTGGCGATCTGGGAGGCGAACAGCAGCCCCACGCCTGCAGCGATGCCCACGATCGCGAAGCACTCCTGGAGGATCCGTGCGCGCAGGCGCACGCGGTAGAGGTGTATGACGTTCGAGAGCTTCATACCGGCCCTCTGGAGGGCCTCACTTCGAGCCGGCCGGCGCGAACCCCTGCTCGGGGTCGTAGCTGGTGAGCTTTCCGTCACGCAACGCGAGCACCCGGTCAGCGTAGGCCGCCGCCTGTGGGTCATGGCTCACGAGCACCACCGCCACCTCGCGCTCGCGGCAGAGCTCACGCAACAGCTCGAGCACTTCGCGGCTGCGCTGGGAGTCCAGGCTCCCCGTGGGCTCGTCGGCCAACAGTAACCGTGGCTCGCTGGAGAGAGCCCGCGCGATCATCACACGCTGGCGCTCGCCCATTGAGAGGGTCTCAGCACGGTGCTCCAGGCGCCCGCCCAGGCCGAGCCGCTCGAGCAGCGGCTGCACGCGCCGGTGGGCCTCCCGCCAGCGCGTGTCCTTCAGCAGCTTGAGCACCGCATTGTCGATCGCGGTCACCCCGGGCAGCAGGTCGAAGTTCTGGCGCACGAAGCCCATTTCCGAGAGCCGGAAGGTCGAGGCCTCGCGCTCGGACAGTGAGGAGATGTCACGGCCGTTGACGAACACCGAGCCGCTGGTGGGCTCGAGCAACGCCGCGACCATCAATAGCAGCGTCGTCTTGCCCGACCCGCTCGGCCCATAAAGCGCGACCATCTCACCCGGCGCGACCGACAGCGAGACACCGTCAACGGCGCGTACGGGCTCCCCGCCGACGGCGGGATAGTGCTTCACGAGATCGCGCAGCTCCAGCATCTATAGCTCGGCGCGTCAGTCCTCGCGGGGCCACTGAAAGGCGATCCGCTTCACCTCGGCCATCGCGCCGCCGCTGAGACGCAGCGTGGTCTGAAAGCCCTCGAGCCCAAGCTCACCGGCGTCCAGTGCACGGCGCAGCTCGTTGAGCATGGCGCGCTCCTGCTCGGGGACTTGCTCGCGCGGGACCTCGAGCAGAATCAGGTGTCGAGGGCGCTTCAGTCCGTGGGCAAGTCGCACGTAACGCTCGCGCTCCTCGGCGTCGAGGCCCTCGAGGGCAAGGACGATCGTATGGTTTTCGCTCAAGCGCTTGAGCACCGCAGCGTCGAGCAGCTCGCGGGCCCGCGCCTCGATCTCCTCCGCCGTAACACGTCCGGCGAGCAGGGCGCGAACCTTGGCGAGCGAGAGCACGGCGCCACGCTCCTCCACGACGCGCTCGGCGAACCGCACGGACTCCGAGGCGTCGGCGGAGACGATCAGCAGCAGATTGCCGGGCGAGTAACGCAGGCGCTCCGACGGAGCGAGCACGCGGCAGCGCGTAGAGACATCGACCGGGCGGGGCGGCGCATCGCCCTCGCGGCGCGGACGTTCAGAGGTCCACCCACCGCGCTCGTCAGAACCAATCTTGACGCTGCGCACAGAGGGGGGAGTCGGCATTCATCCATCATCCCCTACAGCGCGAGCTTAAGCTTTGCGGGGCATGGACTCAAAGCAAGTGAAGTCCTACCCATAGGATGTCCGAAGTGGAGGGAGCCTCATGGACCTGACGTTCAGTGAGCAAGAGACCGCCTTTCGCGGGGAGCTGCGCGGCTGGCTCGCCGAGAATCCGCCCGCGCCTGAGCCCAGCGAGGGCGGAGAGGACGAGGGTAGGGAGGGGACTCATTTCTTCTGGCGGCGCGACTGGCAGAGGCGCCTATACGACGCTGGCTGGGCGGCGCCGTCCTGGCCGACGGAGTACGGCGGCCGCGGCGCGTCGCTGACCGAGTCGGCGATCTACTTCGAGGAGCTCGGCCGGGCTCGGGTCCCAATGGCGGCCAACGTCCTGGGTCTGCTGCTGGGCGGCCCGACGCTGATGGTGTGGGGTACCCAGGAGCAGAAGGATCGCTACCTGGCGCCGATCCTCTCGGCCGAGGAGATCTGGTGCCAGGGGTTCTCCGAGCCGGACGCCGGCTCTGACCTCGCTGCGCTGAAGACACGTGCGGTCAAGGACGGTGAGGAGTGGGTCGTGACGGGCCAGAAGGTCTGGACGAGCGGGGCGCAGTACTCGAAGTGGTGCATGCTCGTGGCGCGCACGGACGGCGAGGTCGCCAAGCACAAGGGATTGACGTATTTCCTGATGGACATGGAGCAGGATGCCGTGCAGGTGCGTCCGCTGCGTCAGATCACGGGCGAGGCGGAGTTCAACGAGCTGTTCATCGAGGAGGCACGGATTCCCGACGCGAACGTCGTCGGCGGCGTGGGCAATGGCTGGAAGGTCGCGCTGACGACGCTCATGAACGAGCGCGCCGGCCTGGGCTTCGCGCTCCAGATCCGCCTGCGCCAGCTGCTCGACGACCTGATCGCGATCGCGGCCGAGCGCGGGCTGCTGGAGGATGCGCTGTACGCCGACGCGCTGGCGGAGCTGCACGTGCGCTGCGAGTCGATTCGGCTGCTCGCCTGGAAGGGCCTGACCGACGTCGAGAAGTACGGTCAGCCGGGCCCCGAGGGCTCGCTGGTGAAGTGGCTGTGGTCGGACACCAACCAACGCCTGACCCAGCTTGCCGCCGACGTGATCGGGCCACAGGCGCTCACCGCCGGCACCAGCTGGAGCTATGAGCTGCTGCGCGCTAGAGGCAACACCCTGGAGGGGGGCACCACCGAGGTGCTGAAGAACATCGTCGCCGAGCGCGTGCTTGGCCTGCCGCGCCTGAAGGCCACGGCGTAGGAGGGAGGGGGGAGAGGTATGGATTTTGGTCTCACCGACGACCAGCGCGAAATACAGCGCACCGCACGCGAGCTTCTGGCCGAGCGCGCGAGGCCCGAGCGCGTGCGCGAGCACGCCGAGACTGGCCGCACCGACGAGCGCCTGTGGAGCGAGCTGTGCGAGCTCGGGTGGCCCGGCATCGCGGTATCGGAGGAGCATGGCGGCCAGGGTCTCGGCCGGGTCGAGCTGTCGATCCTGTGCGAGGAGCTGGGGCGAGCAGTCGCTCCGGTGCCGTTTATGGGAAGCGTGCTCGCGGCCACGCTGATCGAGCACTCCGGGTCCCAATCCCAGCAGGAGCGCTGGCTGGGAGACCTGGCCAGCGGCACGAGCATCGGCGCGATCGGCCTGGCTCGCAACGGTACTGCCGAGTTGGTAATCGGAGCGCCGGATGCCCAGGTGGTGGTCCTCGTCGAAGGCGAGCAGGCGCGAGTCCTTGCCGTCGAGGAGGTGGAGGTCACTCCGCTCGCCTCGATCGACCCGACACGCACGGCGGCGCGTGTGAGCGCACCGGCGGGGGCTGGAGAGACGCTCGACGGCGACAGCGCCGCCGGCGTTGACCGCGCGATCGTCGCGGTCGCCTCTGAGCTGGTCGGTGTGTGCGACCGGGCACTGGAGATGACCGTCGCCTACGTGAAGGAGCGCAAGCAGTTCGGTGTCCCGGTCGGCTCCTACCAGGCGGTTTCACACCGCTGCGCGCAGATGCTGCTCGACACCGAGAAGGCCCGCTCCACGGCGGCGTTCGCGGCGTGGACCGCCGACGCAGACCCCGAGCGGCTCGCCGAGGCGGCGGCGATGGCCAAGGCGGCTGCCTCGGATGCCGGGCGCGAGGTCACCGCGAGCGCGATCCAGGCTCACGGAGGCATCGGATTCACCTGGGAGGCCGACGTCCACTGGCTGTACAAGCGCGCACAGCTCGACGCTGCGCTGCTCGGCGGCGCGAAGTCTCACCGCGCTCGTTTGGCTGCGATCCTGGCGCGGCGAGCAGGCTCGCCGGTTGGCTGAGACGGAGGATCACCCGCCGCAAGCGCCGCTAGATTCGAGGAGCAGTGTCAGACGAGCACACCCAGTTGAGCGTCGCGCATCTCGATGCCGACGCTTTTGCATCTATATGGCTATCGAGAACGGAACAAGCGCGCCGCGCGTGCTTTCTCCCTGTGTTCGACGATCGTGGCGAGCAGCAGGCTTGCCTCGAACAGCAGGTATAGCGGGACTGTCTCGAGTAGGAGCGTGATCGCGTCGCCTGGTAGGAACGCGGCGACGGCTCCGCAGGCGAGGATCGCGTAGCGACGGTTGTGGCGCACCTGGTGGGGTGTGACGATCCCTGTGCGTGTGGCTGCGAGGATGCCAACGGGGACTTGGAAGATGAGTCCCATCGCGAGCAGTGTGACGGCGGCGAAGTGGTAGTACTGGTTGGCTTGCACGAGGACGTTGAACTCGCTGCTGTTGAAGTTCTGAAAGAAGCGGACCGCTGCCGGCAGGACGACGAAATAGCCGAATGTCACCCCGGCTATGAAGAGGAACGGGATTGACAGCATGAGCGAGGATGTGATCTTCTGCTGCTCGGGGCTGAATGCCGGCAGCAGGAACCCGTAGAGCTCGTAGAGGATGACCGGCAGGGCGAGGATGAACGCGAAGATCAGCGCCACGCCGATCGTGGTCGTGAATGGCTCACCGATCCCCAAGGTCACGGGCTTGTCGCCTTCGGGTGGCTTGGAGAGACCGGTGATCGCCTTGTGGAGTTCTGGGGTCACGCCGGCAAGAGAAGCGCGTGTGGCCGCTGACGCGCCGCTGCCCGGTCGCTGCAGCGTGCCGACCACGACCTCCAGTTGGGTTGCGACGGTGCGCGCGCTTTGCTGGACGGTGTAGGTAGCGCCGAGCGGGCCGTTACCCGCGCGCACCTGTTTTTGGGTTTGGTGTGCGAGCGGCTTGTTGATGATGTTCAGCAGCGTGTGGTTCTGCCACATGCACAGGCCGAACGCGACGGCGAGTGCCGCCAGGGAGATGATCAGCCGTACCCGCAGCTCCGTTAGGTGCTCGACGACGTCCAGTCGGTCTTCGTGGCCGATGTGGCCAGCCGCTACAGCCATAATCTCTCCCGGCGCTCGTCGTTGGCGCTCAGGCGGCGGCCGGCGGCGTGGGCTGTGCGACTGCTGCCGGGGCGGGGGTGTTGTGGGTTGTTATCGGGGTCGGCTGCTGCTCGGTGCTGCTCAGTGACGGCTCGGCGCTCTCGCCGCTGAGCGAGTCCTTGAAGCCGCGCATCCCGCTGCCGAGCGAGCGGCCCATCTCGGGCAGTCGCTTGGCTCCGAAGACGAGCAGCAGCAGGATCAGCAGAAACGCTATGTGGATTGGGTTATCGAGTCCCATGGTGTGGATCAACTCCTCTGTCTGGTTACGGGATAGCCAGCGCCGCCTGTCGGCGCAGGCTCAGGCCTTGATAAGCGGCTTTACCGCCGTGAGGACCTTGGCCTGTTCGATCGGCCTGTCAAAGCCCTGGTTTGGTGTCGGGCTCTTGCCGATCAGCAGGTCGATCGCCGCGGCGTGACGCGCCTCGATCTGAACAATGCTGCCGGCCGCGGCCAGTACCTTCTTATCCTTGATCGATGGCCCGGCGCCGTTGTAGGCGCCGACACCTGTGTTCTCGAGTGTCGAGGCCAACGCCAGGAACGACTTTTCATCGGATGTGGGGAACACGAACGTCGGTTTCTTCACGGGCGTGCCGCCGAGCTGCTTGATCGCAGCGGTGAGCGCGGTGACGTGCTCTGACTCCTCGGCGCTGAACTGCGACGCGTACGCCCTGGCCTGGCCGGAGAGGCCAACCTGTCTGCCCTTGACGGTGTAGAAGTCGGCCTCCAGGTACTCCAGGGTGAGGGCGAAGTTGAGGATTTCCGCATCCCCGCCGCCCGCGGCAAACGCCTGGGAGACGAACGGCGCCACCGATCCCAGGCCGTAGACGGCGCCTGCGGCCAGCGTGCCGCGCAGTATGAAGCTAGCGCGGGTCATGCCATGAACCTCGACACCACCCAACTGCGGGTTGGCTATCTCGTGATTGCTCATTTCAGTTCCTTTCATGTAGCTCGTTGAGGTTTTAGGCCAGGAACGGTTTGACCGCCGCCAGGACCGTGGGCATGTCGGCAGGCTTGGCGAACGCGCCATCCGGTGTGACTGACTTCTTGACGAGCGTGCCGAGCGTCGCTGCGTGACGCGCCTCGACCGTATGGATCGCCAAGGCCGCGGCGAGCACTTCGGGGCTTTGGATGCTCCCGGCCTGGCCGAGATAGGCCGAGGCGCCAAGGTTCTCGACGGTGTACGCGAGATGCGCCACCTGCGAGGCCGACTGGATCGGGAACTTCCCTTCCGGCTTGGCCGCGGGTGTCCCACCGAGCTTTTCAGCGGTGCCTTTGAGCGCTTCCACATGGGTCTGCTCCTGGGCCCCGAAGTCCTTGATCAGGTTGCCGACCGTGCCGGTGAACAGGCCAGAGGCGACGACCTTGGCGTAGAACTCGGTCTCCAGGTACTCGAGCGTCAGGGCGTAGTTAACGATTGCCAGATCACCCGTGCTGCTGTTCTGAGCCGCTGTGCTCGTCGTTGGTGGCGCCGCCGCTGTCGAGGCGGCTGTTTTACTTTTGCTGCTGCTCCCGCAGGCGGCGAGCACGAACGCCCCGAAGCTTGTGGCACCCGCAGCGCCGGCCATCTTCAGAAAGCGCTTGCGGTCAGAGTCGTCGCGCACAAGGCGCTCGACGATCCCAGCCGGCTGGGGCACCGGCTGCTCGGATTGCTCGTTCGCTGGACTGGACATAACGGGACGCCTCCTATTCGCAGGAAATGAAAAACTTCGGATCACATCAAGCTGTGCTGGGTTCACTCCGTTTAGCCGACGATGAAGCCGGTGCCCTTCACGGCGGCGAGCACCTCGGCGGCGGTGAACGGCGTGTCAAACGGACCGTCGGGGGCGATCATTTCGCCGCTGGGGTCGTTCAGGAGACCGATCACGCTGGCGTGACGCGCCTCGATTGTGAGGATCGACACGGCAGCCTTCACGTAGGCGCCCTTCTTGATGTTCAACGCCTGTCCGGAGTAAGCGTGCACGCCGGTGTTCTCGAGCACCTGCGCGGTCTTCAGGAACATTTCCGCGTTGGTGTTGGCGCCTTTGAAGTCGAACTTCGGTTCCTTCGCAGCCTTCGAGCCGAGCGCTTTCTTCAAGAACGCGACATGGGCGTTCTCGTCCTTGGTGACGACCTTGAGGAATACCGACGCCTGTGTGCTGAGCGGCAGGTTGGCCGCGGTCGCGCCGTTGTAGAAAGCGGCCTCCAGGTACTCCAGCGTGAGGGCGTAGTTGAGGATTCCAATGTCACCCTTGCCGAACGAAGCCGGGGGACGGCCACCGCCAGCAGCAAACGCCGTGGGCGCAAGCGCCGACAGGACCGCGCCGCCGCTCATCACTCCCGCCGCGCCGACCCCTGCCTTGGTCAGGAAGCTCAGACGGGTATCGCCCGAAACCTCCTCTGCCGCCTCACGAACAGCACCGTCGACATCGACCTCGTCAATGTTGATCTGATAGCTCATTGCTTTGTCTCCTTGTCGGTTGCCGGCCGCCCGGAGATGTCGGGTCGTGCCATTGACCTCCTATACGTGGAGGAGGCAGTGGCGGATCAGAAGATGGCTCGGGCACGGCATCGGGAGAGCGCGCTGACTGCCGCCGGCGCTGGCGAATACACCCGATCGCGCAGGGGGTTGATCGATTCAGGCCCCGCAGAGGGTTGGGTGATCCAGGAGATCCTCGCGTGCGTACAGTTGGTCAATGTCCCGCTCGCGGCGTACGGCCGTAGATTCAAAGGACAGGCTGAGAAAGCTTGCCGACGAGGAGCTCATGCAGCTCGTCGCTGCCGGTGATGCCAATGCGTTTGAGATCATTTTCGAGCGCCACGCCGACGCCGCGTTCTCGCTGGCCTACCGCATGTGCGGCAGGCCGGCGGTCGCCGAAGAGGTCGCACAGGAGTCTTTCCTGGCGCTGTGGCGCAGCGGCGCTCGCTATGACCGCACGCGCGGGAGCGTGCGGTCATGGACGCTCGGCATAGTGCACAACCGCGCGATCGACGGATTACGCCGCAACAGCGTCCACGACCGCCGCCGCGCCAGCGCCGAGGGGCTCGAGGAAGACCTCGAGGCGCCCGAGCGGACCGACGCCCAGGCCATCGACAACGCTGCATCCGATAAGATCCGTGTGGCGCTCAACGAGCTGCCCAGCGAGCAGCGGCGCGTCATCGAGCTAGCATATTTTAGTGGCTTCACACATACCGAGATCGCCTCGATGCTCAACGCGCCGATCGGGACGGTCAAGGGCCGTATGCGCCTCGGACTGGAAAAGCTTCGCGGCCACCTCGGAGACTGGCAGGCGGTAGGGACATGAGCTCGCGTGAGAAGGGCCTCGGCTGTGAGCAGAGCGTCGATGCCGCCCCCTATGTCCTCGGGGCGCTCGACGCGCCCGACAGCTTCCGTGTGCACTTCGACGGATGCGCGACCTGTCGAGCGGAGGTGGCCGAGCTGCAGCTCGTAGTCGACACCCTGCCCGCGACCGTCCCACCCGTCCTCGCCCCGCGGGCCCTGCGCGAGCGGGTACTCGCGACGGTCCGCTCGGAGGCGGGGCTGCTCTGGGCCGCCGGCCACCAGATGGACGAGCCGCCAAAGCCCGTGAGCCGCTGGCGATCGCGCCGCGGCCCATTGCTGACGGCATCGGTCGCGCTCGCGGCAAGCGTGGCGGTCGCAGCCGTAATCGTGCTCAACAACGTCGGCTCAACCGCGCCGGAGCGCGTGACCGTCGCGCAGGTTGCGCCGAGCATCCCCGGCGGGCACGCTTCTCTGCGCCTCCTCGACAGTCGCGCTGAACTGGTGGTCTCAGGCATGCCACAGCCTGCACTCGGCAAGATCTATGAGGTGTGGCTGAGCCGCGGCTCGGGCTCGCCGCAGCCCACAGACGCGCTCTTCAACGTGACCGGCACGGGCAGTGGGTCGGTCAACGTCCCCGGCAACCTGCACGGAGTGAAGGAAGTGATGGTCACCTCAGAGCCACTCGGCGGCAGCTCCCGCCCGACGAGCTCGCCCGTATTGCGCGTCGTCCTCCACACATAAGCGATCTGACGCTCGGCGGCGCTGTCGATGTCCTCATGGTGACGCGCGGCATCCTGGCGAGCCGCTCGAACGTCCCTCGCTGAAGTCGTATCGGTCTGGGCATCTATCTGAAGGCGCCGTAAGGAACGTTAGATTTGGCCGGCATGCTCACTGAGCACTCCGAGCTGAGCACCGCCCATCTCGATGCAGACGCCTTCTACGTTTCAATCGAGCTTGGCCGCCACCCCGAGCTGCGCGGCAAGCCCGTCGTGGTGGCCGGCAGTGGGCCGCGTGCAGTCGTAACGACCGCCAGCTACGAGGCTCGCCGCTATGGCGTGGGGTCCGCGATCCCGGCGTCTCGAGCGAGACGACTGTGCCCGCAGGCCGTGTTTCTGGCACCCGATTTTCCGACTTACCGCAAAGTGTCCCAGCAAATGATGGACCTCGTACGAACCCATGTGGAGCAGGTGGAGGTGGTGGGACTGGATGAGGCCTACCTGGACTTGTCTGGGCTGTACTCACCTCGCGCAGCGATGCGGCGCTTGGTGGTTGAGATCCGCAAGTCGATTGGGTTGACGTGCTCGGTGGGCATCGGGCCCAACAAGCTTGTGGCCAAGGTGGCATCTGACGCCGAGAAGCCCGCGGGGTTCGTCGTGCTGACCCGCGAGCAGGCCTGCCGGAGGTTTGCGGACTCGCCGCCGGGGCTGGTGCCCGGCATCGGGCCGAAGACCGCGGCGCGCTTGGCCGCAGTGGGGTTGACCACTCTCACAGCCGTTGGGGATGCCCCTGAGCAGGTGCTGGTCGAGCGCTTCGGCCCGAACCTTGGCCGCGAACTAGGCAGACGTGCGCGGTTCGAGCACGATGGCGAGGTGGGAGCCGCGCGCAAGGTAGTCTCCGAGTCGCGCGAGCGGACCTTCGACGAGGACATCCGTGACCCGGCGGCCCTGCGGGAGGCGCTCAGGCGGATGTCAGGCGAGCTGTGCACGAGTCTCCTCGCCCACGGACGCCGGGGCCGCACAATCGGGATCAAGATCCGTCTCGATGACTTCACGACGGTCACCCGCGCTCATTCGGTCGCGGAGCCCACCTGCGATGACGAGCTGGTGAGCGCGGTTGCACTGCGGCTGCTCGACGAGTACGCGCCCGCACGGCCGGTGCGCCTGCTCGGCGTGCGGGTCGCAGGCCTATCCTCCACCGCCGCTTCGGTTTTCGCCGAGCCGGCGAGCCGACTCGGCGCTCTGGACGGGTCGCCGGACGGGCCTGCCGACGGCGCCGACGGTTTACGGAGCCCGCTGGATCAGCTTGCGCTGCCCCTATAGGATCTTGTGCGATGCCCGTTGTGAGCGCCGGTGAGATCGAGCTGAGCTACGAGCGCAGCGGGTCGGGCCCACCGCTGCTGCTGATCATGGGCGCGACCGGCACCGCCCTGAGTTGGGGAGCGCCGTTCTTGGACGCGCTGCGCCAAGACTTCGAGACGATCGTCTACGACAATCGTGGCATTGGCGAGAGCAGCCGTATGGAGGAGCCGTTCACGACCGGCCAGCTCGGGCAGGATGCAGCGGGGCTGCTCGATGCCCTCGAAATCGACACGGCTCATGTGCTGGGCATCTCGATGGGCGGGATGGCCGCTCAGGAACTTGCCCTCGCGCATCCCGAGCGGGTACGCACGCTGACCCTCGGCTGCACCTATTGCGGCGGCGAGGGCAGCTCGCTCACCAGCGCCGAGGTGGTCCAGCGGATGGCCGAGGGAAGGACCTCCGGCGATCGCGAGCGCGCGATTCGCAGCTCCTGGGAAGCGAACGTCTCCGCGGGCTTCGCAGCGGACGCAGACGCGTACGCTGCCTACCACACGAGGGCGCTGGAGCGGAGGGTGGCCCTTCCGGTGATCGTGGCCCAGGTGCAGGCGATCGCGGCGCATGACAGCTATGCGCGCCTACCCGGGCTGAGGACGCCCACGCTGGTCGTGCACGGCACCGACGATCAGATATTCCAAGTGGACAACGGCCGGATCGTCGCGCAGCGCATACCGGGCGCGCACCTGGAGATCCTTGAGGGGGTGGGTCACCTGTTCTTCCTGGAGCAGCCCCAGCGCTCGGCCGAGCTCGTGCGCGAGCACGCAGCGGTGCATGCCTGACCCACGCGACCTGAGCATCGTCACGGACGACGGGGTTGAGTTGTCCGGCGAAGAAACAGATCCCGCCCGCCCGGGTCCTCCGATCGTCCTGCTCCACGGTCTAACCGCAACGCGTCGCTACGTGGTGATGGGCTCGCGTCTGCTCGAGCGCTCCGGTCACCGCGTGATCCCCTACGACGCACGGGGTCATGGGCGCTCCTCGCCGGCTCGTGACCGCGCATACGGCTACGAGCGTCTCGCCGCCGACCTGCGCGCGGTGCTCGACGCGGCCGGGGTCGAGCGTGCGATCCTGGCCGGCGCCTCGATGGGGGCGCACACCGCTGTGCGCTTTGCCCTGCACCACCCAGAGCGCGTGGCGGGGCTGGGGTTGATAACGCCGTCCTTTCACCCCGAGGAGCCGCTCAGCGCAACGGCCTTCTCTGGGTGGGACGCCTTGGCGCGGGGGCTGCGCGAGGGTGGGGTGGAGGGATTCGTGGCGGCCTATGACTTCTCGGGACTGTCTGATGCATGGCGGGGAACGGTCGAGCGGGTGCTACGCCAAAGGCTTGCCGCGCACGAGCACCCGCAGGCGGTGGCCGACGCGCTCGAAGTGGTACCGCGCTCGCGGCCGTTCGAGGACATGGCCGAGCTGGCGGGCATCCAGGCGTCAACGATCGTGGTGGCCAGTCGCGACGAGGCCGACCCGAGTCATCCGCTCGAGGTGGGGGAGAGCTACGCATCGGCGATCCCCGGGGCGAGGCTGATCGTGGAGGGCTCCGGCCAATCGCCGATTGCGTGGCAAGGGGGACAGCTTTCAAAAGCCCTACTCGAGTTAGCCAATCGTCCGTGATATACGCATGTAACATCGACGCCACGGCGTAGCGCGGCGAATCTCAGGCGAGCGCGGCCGGAGAACCGGCACCCGACCCCGTGCGCTCCTCGGTGCCCTCAGTGCCGCTAAGCAGTGCGAAGTAGCGCCCGCCGAGCTCGAGCAGCTCCTCGTGGGTGCCGCGCTCGACGATGCGCCCGTCGTCGAGCACGAGGATCTGGTCGGCGTCACGGATCGTCGAAAGCCGGTGGGCGATCGCGATCGTGGTCCGTCCTCGCGAGAGGTCGTCGAGCGCGAGCTGCACGGCACGCTCGGTCTCGGTGTCAAGCGCAGAGGTGGCCTCGTCGAGGACGAGCACCGGGGGGTTACGCAACACGGTGCGAGCGATCGCGATGCGCTGCTTCTCGCCGCCGGAGAAGCGATAGCCGCGCTCGCCCACCTGCGTGTCATAACCCTCGGGCAGCGAGGCGATCAGCTCGTGGATCTGCGCGGCGCGAGCGGCGTCTTCGATCTGTTCGTCTGTCGCATCGGGGCAGGCGAAGCGCAGGTTCTCACGGATCGAGGCGTGAAACAGATAGGTCTCCTGCGAGACCAACCCAACGGTGCCCGCCAACGAATTGAGTGTCATATCGCGGATGTCCACCCCGTCGATCGCCACTCGTCCGCGCTGGGGCTCGTACAACCGCGCGACGAGATAGGCGAGCGTGGTCTTACCCGAGCCCGTCTCCCCAACCAAGGCCGTGCGCGTCCCCGCTGGGATCTCGGCGGCGATCTCCTCCAGCGTCCAGGGCGCCTCGGGCGTGTAGCGAAAACACACGTCCTGGAGGCTCACGTCGCCGCGCACGCCGCTCAGCGCGCGGGCCCCGGGCCGCTCGACGATGTCGACGGGCAGGTCGAGGTACTCGAAAATTCGACCAAACAGTGCCAGTGAGGTCTGCACTTCCAGGCCCACCGACAGCAGCTGCTGCATCGGGAACAGCAGGCGGGTTTGAAGCGTCGTGAACGCGACGACGGTGCCGATCGAGATCGCGGCGTGGCCGTGGGCGATGTTGTAACCGGCGAACCAGTAGACGGCTGCGGGCATGATCGCAAAGCTCATCTGCACCGAGGCCATCCGCCAACGTCCCGCCATCCGCGCGCGCACCTCCAGGTCGGCCAGCTCGCTGGACTCTCGGGAGAAGCGGTCGACCAGCTCGTGCGAGCGGCCCATCGTCTTGCCGAGCAGAATGCCAGACACCGACAGCGACTCCTCCACGAGCGTCGACATGTCTGCCAGACGGCCCTGGCGTACCGACTGGATACGGCGGCGCTCATTGCCGACCCGGCGCGTGAGCCACACGAAGAACGGCAGCAGGCAGAGCGAGAACAGCGTCAGGCGCCAGTCCAGCGCGAACATCGCCACGACGGTGGCGGCGACGGTGGCGACCGTTGACACGGTTGAGGTCGCTGTGCTCGTGACCACGTCGTCGATCCCGCCGATGTCGTAGGCGATCCGTGCCTGCACCTCGCCCGAGCGGGTGCGCGTGAAGAATGCAAGTGACATGCGCTGCAGGTGCGCGTATACGGCGGCGCGCAGGTCGTGCATCACCCGCTGGCCGACCTGGTTTGAGATCCAGGTCTGCGCGACGCTGATCACGCCGTTGATGATCGCCAGTGCGATCATGCCGCCGACCAGCCAGGAAAGCAACGTGAGGTTGCGGTGCAGGATGCCCTTGTCCACGGCTTCGCGCAGCAGGAACGGCGAGGCGACGCTGAGGATCGAGCCGAGGAAGATCAGTGTCAGCAATGCTCCGAGGCGCAGCCGGTAGGGCATGAACAGGCGGGCGACGCGACGCAGGGAGACCGGCTGGTCGGGAATATCCTCGGGGCGCAGCTCTGAGGGCTGGCCATGGGGCCCTTCGCCGGATCGTCCTCGACCAAGGGGCTGGCTGCTCACAGTCCTGACTGTACCGGCGTAGGGTTAAGGCATGAACCTCTCCGCTGCGGAGACGCGCGTGCTGGGTGCTCTGCTGGAAAAGCAGCGTACGACTCCTGACATGTATCCCCTTACGCTGAACTCGCTGCGTTTGGCGTGCAACCAGTCGACCAATCGCGATCCAGTCGTGGAGTACGACGACGCGATCATCCGCGACGCGCTACACCATCTCGAGCGCCGTGGCTTTACGCGCTTTGCGAGCGGGCGCAGCAGCCGCACGCCGAAGTACCGGCACCTGCTGGCGGAGGCACTGCCAATGACAGGTGATGAGCAGGCAGTCATGTGCATACTGATGCTGCGAGGTCCGCAGACGCCCGGAGAGCTGAAGCTACGCACAGAGCGCATGCATCCCTTCGCCGAGTTGCCCGCGGTGCACGAGACGCTCGCACGGCTGATCGAGCATGGGTTGGCCGCGCGCTTGGAGCGCCGCCCGGGACAGAAGGAGGACCGCTATATGCACTTGCTCGAGGAGGATGTCGCAGAGGAGTCTCCCGCCGCCATCCCGGTCGTGGTGAGCGCTCCGCTGGATGGTCTCGAGGAGCGTGTCACGAGATTGGAGCGTGCGGTGGCCGAGCTTCAGGCGACGGTGCAGCCATGAGCCATACCCACCTGATCCTCGCTGCCGCATCCTCCTCGGATACCGCCACCGGCGTTGGCATCCCGCTCGCACTCGCCGCTGGTCTGGTGTCGTTCCTCTCACCATGCGTCCTGCCGCTGGTGCCCGGCTACCTGTCCACTGTCATCGGGGTGACACCCGCCGAGATGAGGGGGGGCGTGGGCGCCCGCCGCGTGCTGATCCCGAGCCTGCTGTTCATCGCGAGCTTCTCGGCGATCTTCATCCTGTTGGGGCTGAGTGCCACGGTGATCGGGTCGACGCTCAACGCTCACAAACAGACCCTCCAGCAGGTGGGCGGGGTTCTGATCATCCTCATGGGCGTCATATTCCTCGCGACGCCGTTCGTGCGCCTGCTCAACCGAGAGTGGCACTCCGAGTCGCTGCTGCGTCTGGCTGGTCGTGGCGGCCCGGTCGTGGCGGGCGCGGCGTTTGCGATCGCCTGGACGCCGTGCACGAGCATCACTCTCGGCGCGATCCTCACCCAGGCGGCCGTCTCCAACTCGGCGGCCCACGGCGCGCTGCTGCTCGCCTTCTACTCAGCGGGCCTGGCGATCCCGTTCCTGCTGATCGCGCTCGCCTTCGAGCGGATGACCACCGCGCTCACCGTCGTCAAGCGCCACTTCCCGGTGATCATCGCCGCGGGCGGTGCTGTGATGATCGTGCTCGGCGTCCTGATCCTCACCGGCGAGTTCACGATCCTCAACGCCAAGGCCAACACCCTGCTGCAGGGCACCGGCCTAAACGTCTCGAATATCTGATTATGCCTGCTGGCCTTGCCTATGCGCCAGGTAGCGCCTCTCCCACGCCTCCTGGTTGCGCTTCGCGTCGAGCACGAAGGGGGAGTAGCCGATCGCCTTGACGATCAGCCTGTTGATCGTGGACCAGGGCTCGGGCAGCGGGCGCAGCACATCCACGAACAGCACCACCCGCGTCTCGTCGGTGTCGTTCCACACCTCGTGGTTATAGGTGTCGTCGAAGATCATGCTNNAGGTGGTAGCGCAAGACGCCCTTGTAAGGGCCGCGGTGGTCCAGGATGTGCTTGCGTGGAGACAGGATTGAGAACATCGCGGTCTTCATTCCCGGGATCTGCTCCATTAGCGCCGCGGTTTGCGGGCACATCTCGACGCCGAGCTTCACCTTGAAGCCGAAGCCATAGAGGAAGAATGTCTTCCAGTGGTCGTCGTCGGTGATCTCGATCTGGTCCTTGGAGATGTCCTGGAAGTTCGGCAGCGCCTCACGATCCTCGAGTACCTTCTCCAGCTCTGCCTTGACCGTCGTCCAGTTCGCCTCGATCTCCTGCACCCAGGGAAAGCGGTCGTTCTCGAAGAAGGTCGCCTCGCCCACCAGCGATCGCTTCCCGATGAACCGCTCGATCGGCGCCAGCACCCTTTCGCCGACAGCGATCGTCCACTGGACGACGCGGTCCCACATGACGATTATCTCAGGCGGCCTCGCGCAGGGCGACCAACTCTGGCAGCTCGGCCAGCTTCTTCAAGGCGCGCTGCTCGAGCTGCGAGGCCCGCTCCGCGGAGAACCCGAGCCGTTTACCGATCGCCGTCAGTGTCTGGGGCTCCTCACGCCCGGTACCAAAGCGCAGCGTCAGCACGGTCCGCTCGGTTTCTGGCAGCTGGGCGATCGCCTTGTGCACGATACGCTCACGCTCGTTGTCCCAGGCGGTGTCCTCGGGAGCCTCGAGGTCTGAGGGCAGCAGGTCCCCGAGCGCGGTGTCGCCGTCTTCGCCGATCTGCTGATCGAGGCTGACCAGGGCAGCGCGCTGGTGGCGCACCTCCTCGACCTGCTCGATCTCCAGGCCGGTCTCCTGAGCGAGCTCCTCGACCGTGGGCTCGCGCCCTAGGCGAACCGACAGCTCGCGCTCGACACGCCCGACCTTGCGCGAGCGCTGGGCGACATGCACGGGCAGGCGAATCGTGCGCCCGGAGTTCTCGAGACCACGCTGAATCGCCTGACGAATCCACAAGGTGGCGTAGGTGGAGAAGCGAAAGCCCTTGCGCCAATCGAACTTCTCACTCGCCCGAATCAGGCCGAGCAGGCCCTCCTGGACGAGGTCGGCGAGTGGCAGGCCCTGATTTTGGTAGCGCCTCGCGTTGGAAGCGACCAGGCGCAGGTTGGAGTTGACGAGCAGTTCCTTTGCGTGCAGGTCGCCGCGCTCGATGCGCTGCGCGAGGTCGATCTCCTGGGCTGGTGAGAGCAGGGGGTAGCGGCGCGAATGCGCAAGCAGCTGGTCGACCGCCTCGGGAATGAAGGTCTCTGCGCTTCCCGGCGCGATCCGCTCGGGAGCGGGGTTGTCTAGTCGCTCGGGCTTCGCGAGAGGCTCCTCTGCGGCACTGGGCTCCTGCGCGCGCGTGGAACGCCCGCCAGTGGCGAGGGAATCTATTGGGGTTATACGAGGGTCTGACATGACTGTCCTTCTAATCCGATGCTTGGAGTCGGGATTATATTCCTCGATAGTTGCGTTGTCAATGATCTTGTTGATGAATGCCTCGCCCGCCCGGGCGAGGCCCTCGAAAACACTCGTTCGACACTGTGTACGGCGCCACCTGCTCTTTGGAGCACAACACGTGAACTATCTGAAAGCTTTGCTCAGTCTCTACCCATCTGAACGGTGCTCTATGTGCCAGTCCTGGCAAGATCCTCTCGAGCATTCTTGATGTCCGATCAGGAGGCGGCGATCACACGTAGGTCGTGCGCGCCGACCCGAACGGTGTCGCCGGGGTGCAGTTGCCGGCCCCGGCGTGCCTCGGGCTCGTCATTGACCAGCACCCGCTCGGCGGCGAGGAATGCCTTGATCCCGACGGCGCTGTCGAGGACGCCGGCAAGCTTCAGTAGCTGGCCGAGCCTGATCATCTCGCCTCGGATCGGTATCTCGCTGGACACCGGGTAAACCTAGCGATCGCCAATCATCTAGAAGCCAGTATGACTGCGGTATCTTGTGCTCGCCAGATGGAGCCCTGGTGGGAGGCTTGCCTCCCGAACCGCCCGCCGGCAAAGGGCTGATGGCTCCTTTCGCGAACCTAATCATGCGAGAGGAGACACAAGCATCGTGCCCACCGGGGTTCTGCCGAGCATAGACAAACGTGAGTTGGGGGCGATCTTTCTCGGCGGAGCTCTGGGGGGGCTACTACGGGTTTGGCTGAGCCAGTCTTTCGCAAGTGGGCCAGTGAGTTGGCCGTGGGCCATATTCGCGATCAATGTGACCGGCTCGTTCGCGCTCGCCTGTCTCGCGACGTGGTTCAGGGAGCGTCCACCGGAATCGACGTTCCATCATCCGCTGTGGACCATCGGCTTCTGCGGGACCTACACCACCTTTTCCACGATGCAGCTGGAGATCCTCATGCTGATGGACCACGACCGCTACGGGCTGGCTGCTGGATACGCGTTCGTCAGCATCACCGCCGGATATCTGGCGATCTGGGTTGGGAGCGCGCTTGTGCGAAGGAAGCGAGCGATCGTATGAGCGGATGGGTTTGGGTCGGCGTTGCGCTGCTCAGCGGGCTTGCCGCTATTGGACGGTTTCTGGTTGTCGCGCTGCTCAGCTCACGCATCACGGGTGTTTTCCCACTCGGCACGCTAGCCGTCAACACGACCGGCTCCCTGCTGTTGGGCTTGCTTGCAGGGCTCGCGATCGAGGGGGATGCGCTGGTCCTGATAGGTGCCGCCACGCTTGGCTCCTACACGACTTTCTCGACCTGGATGCTCGAGACGAACCGTCTCGCCGAGGACGGTAAGACGCTTGCCGCGGCGATCAACATCCTGCTCAGCCTCTCAGTCGGCATCGGCGCTGTAGCGCTAGGCCGTGCAATCGGAGCACACATCTAGCCGTAGGGGTACTCACGGATAGGACTGTAGGGGCATAGATATGATCCGCCTCGGCCGGCCGCGAGGGCTCGCCTTGAATCTGGCAAGGGGGATCATGTTCCGCTCGATCGTCGTTGGTACCGATGGCTCAGATACCGCCACCCAGGCGGTGCGTCAGGCAGTCGATATGGCCGGTGCCGTGGGTGCGACGCTGGAGCTCGTGAGTGCTTTCGCACCTGTCCCCGAGCAGCGTTTGCGTGCGGAGAGGCGGGATGCGCCGGAGGATGTGCAGTGGGCGATCAATCCGCAACAAGAGGTCGAAGCGGTGCTCAAGAGCGCCGCGGCCCTGGCACAGGATGCGGGAGTGAAGGTGAACACGCATGCCCGCCAGGGAGACCCTGCCGATGCGATCCTCGATGTCGCNNGAGGAGCAGAATGCCGACCTAGTGGTCGTGGGCAACAAGGGGATGAGCGGCGCCAAGCGCTTCCTGTTGGGATCGGTCCCGAACAAGGTCTCCCACCATGCACCCTGTTCGGTGTTGATCATCCGGACCACTTGAGTGCTAGCCCGGCGCCGATGCCGGACGCCACTGAGTGGTGTCCGGCAGGGGGGTGAGGCGCGGCTCGATTTCGGCGCGTAGCGGCTCGAAACGTGGAGGGAGGGCGAGCTTCTCGCCGAGCGCCTCAGGCGGCTCATCCGCAGCGAAACCGGCACCGTCACGGGTAGCCAGCTCGTAGAGGATGCCACCGGGCTCGCGGAAGTAGACCGATTCAAAGTAGAAGCGATCGATGATCGGCGTGGGGTGGAGGCCCGCGTCGGTCACGCGCTGACGCCACTGCTCCTGCTCGGCGCGATCGACAGACCAGGCGATGTGGTGCACAGTGCCGGCGCCGGGAATACCGCGCTCGTTGCTCTGCTCGAAGACGATGCGTCCGCCGCGATGCTCGCCGCGTGCTTGCCAATCGTGCTCGCCCAACTCGGAGAAGCCGAGCGCCTCGCCCAGCAGCGACTCGCTGGGAGTCAGGTCGGCGACGAGCGCGTGGGCGGCCTCGAAGCCCTGCAGCGCGAACTCGGCCGGGACCTCCTTCGAGCGCGCGGTGAGCGGCTCGTCGCCGGTCTGATTGACGGCAAGCTCGTGACCCATTCCCTCCGGGTCGGCGAACCGCAGCCGGCCTGGCTCACGCACGACCTCGACGCCCTCGCTTGAGAGGCGCTCGCTCCAGAAGTCGAGCGCCGCGTCGCTGCCAACGCGGTGGACGACGCGGGAGATCATGCCCGCGCCGGCGCGCCCGGGTTGCGCACTCGGATACTCGAAGAATGTGATGTCCGCGCCGGGAGAGCCGTGCTCGTCGGCGTAGAAGAGGTGGTAAACGCTCGGGTCGTCCTGATTGACTGTCTTCTTGGTAAGCCGCAGGCCGAGTACGCGCGCGTAGAAGTCCACGTTGCGGCGGGCGTCGCCGGTGATGAGAGTGATGTGATGGATGCCGTCGATCGCGCGCATGTCATCTGGGGGTAGGAGGGGGGAGAGAGTTTGGTCCCGCTCGAGTGGTGGACGACGCCGTACGCCGATCTTACTCAGGCGGCTGAGCAGCGCGACAGCGAGCTATGACGTTGGGGCTTCCTTGCTGACTCGTGACCAGAAGCGGATGAACTCGCGTTCATGGCCGATGCCGCATTCGAGAGCCAGTCGCCAACCGCGTGGGATGTCGGTGAGCTCGGCGAGCATCTCCTCGCAGCGCGCCAGGCGATGCCGATGTGTCTCGAGCCGTTCAGCGGCGAGCGTGGCGGGATCGGCCCCGAAGAACAGCTTGAGCGTCCCGGCGTCACGTAGCTCATAGCTCTGAGGGGCAGGTTCGGCCCGCCATTGCGCCAGCGCCTCGCGCCCGGAGTCGGTCAGTTGATAGACCCGTCGGCGTCGTCCGGTCTCCTCCTGGCGCCCGGAGAGCAGGCCCGCGCTGGCCAGTCGGGGGCACTCGGTGTAGAGCTGAGTATGGGGAACGCTCCAGAAGTTGATCGTGCTCATCTGCGCCAGCTGCTTGAGCTCATAGGCAGTGGCGGACTTGGCCTGCTCCAGCAGTCCCAGAACGATGTAAGAGGCCTCGGTCAGACGTGGGCTCGAGACCATACGTGGGCTTGACATGATCAGCAGACTATACTACGGTCCGAACCGTTCAATCTGAACCATTCGATCCGAACTGTTCAAGTTGAATCGTTCAACTCGGCCCGTTCAGGAGGTGTTATCGATGTCGGTTACCACAGCCCCCACCACCGCAACGACGCTTGGCTTCTCCACGCTCGATCGTGAGGTGGTGGTCGATGAGCTGGAGTTGAGCGGTGAGTTGCCCTCCTGGCTCGCGGGCTCTCTGCTGCGCACTGGACCGGCGAAATTCGAGGTCGGCGAGCAGCGTATGCGCCACTGGTTCGATGGCCTGGCGATGCTGCATCGCTTCACGATCGAGGACGGGCACGTCTCCTACGGCAACCGCTCTCTGGAGAGCCGCTCCTACCGCGCCGCGCAGGAGCAGGGCCGGATGGTCTATGGAGAGTTCGCGACCGACCCCTGCCGCTCGCTGTTCAAGCGCGTGCAGACGCTGTTCTCCGGAGGCGGTGTGCTGCCCGACAATGCCAACATCAACCTCACGCGGCTGGGTGAGCGCTTCATCGCGATGACCGAGACGCCGCTGCCGGTGCAGTTCGACCCACACACGCTCGCGGCAGCCGATGTGCGTCCCTATCGTGTCCCCGGTCAGCTCTCGACCGCGCATCCCCACTCAGACCGGACGACCGGGTCGATGCTCAACTACGCCGCCAAGCTGGGGCGGACCAGCAGCTACCGGTTCTTCGAGGTCGGCCGATCGGTGACCAGTGAGCATCCGAGCAAGCCGCGGGTAATCGGCTCGCTGGCGGTCAAGGAGCCCGCCTATATGCACTCCTTTGGGTTGACCGAGCGCTACTTCGTGCTCGCCGAGTTTCCATTCGTCGTCAACCCGCTGGCGCTGGCGCTGTCCGGGCGCCCCTACATCGAGAACTACCGCTGGAAGCCCGAGCGGGGCACGCGCTTCACGCTCGTGGACCGCGAGACGGGCGAGGCCACTGGTGGCTTCCAGACGGACGCGTGCTTTGCCTTCCACCACGTCAACGCCTACGAGGAGGATGGCGAGGTCGTACTCGACCTGTGCGTCTATCCCGACGCGGGCATCGTCGAGGACCTCTACCTCGAGCGCCTGCGCGCGGGAAAGCCGGTAGCGTCGGCCACGCTGACTCGCTTCCGTCTTTCCCTCGCCGACCGCTCGGTGCGCCGCGAACAGCTAGCCGAGCAGGGCATCGAGCTGCCGCGCATCAACTACGGGCGCTGCAACGAGCGCCCCCACCGCTATGTCTGGGGGAACAGCAACGGCGCTGAGGGATGGCTCGAACGGATCCTCAAGATCGACGTGACAGACGGCGCCACGCTCTCCTGGGCGGAGTCATCCTGTTATCCGGGAGAGCCGGTATTCGTGGCCCGTCCCGAAGCCGAGCACGAGGACGACGGCGTGCTGCTCTCAGTCGTGCTCGACGTTCGATCTGAAACCCGCCCACCTCGCTCCTTCCTGCTCGTGCTCGACGCCGCCGATCTGAGCGAGCTGGCGCGGGCGCATGCCCCGCACCACATTCCCTTCGGCTTCCACGGCCAATTCGCGCGGGCGTGAGCAGCGCCCTGCATCCCGCACTATCAACTTCTCGCCAAGGAGTGTTGACATGAGCCAAAGCACCGGTACCAGCCCAGCCCTCGATGATGGGGGTAGCGAGGCTCGCGCGGCCGCGATTCGCGAGGCGGCGATTCGGGAGGAGCCCAAACACCGCCGGCTGATCACCTCCCCCAAGCACGGTCAGATTCTCAGCGGGCTGATGCGGCCTGGCTACACCTTCGGCTCGGTGCCCTCCGGCCATGCGGTGTTGACGACCAGCGGTCGCAAGACCGGCAAGCCGCGGCGCAAAGTGATCCGCGCGATCCCGCAGGGCGACCGTGTGTACATCGTGCAGCTGCGCCCACCCGCGGTGGCGGTCAACACACCGCTGGCGGTCGCCGCCTGGGTCTTGAACATCCGTGCCGACTCGCACGTGCAGCTCAAGCTCGGCCGCCGCACCTGCGCCGCAACGATGCGCGAGATCGAGGACCCCGCCGAGCTGGCCCGCGCGCGGGAGATCTTCTGCGAGCCGGTTCACCTGGTCGATTACCCCGAGTGCGTGATCCACCTGAAGGGCCGACCGTCTGCCCGCAAGATCCGCGACCTGCACCGCTACTGGTTCGACACGGGCGTGCCGCTCGTCGCCGAGCTGCAGATCTAGAGCGGCTGGTGGAATTCCGCCGCCCACGACCGGGCAGTTCCGGGGTTCGTTCCCGCGCGGCGAGACGGGATAAATAGGAGCAACGAGCCCGGGGTTGAGCGGGGTTCTTCCAGCTGGTGCGGCCGGGATTCCCAGCGCCTCCGTTAGCTGGTGAGGTTTTCCCTGCAAATCGGCTTGTTTGTCGTCATGTAGCTCTCCCAGGCTGGGGATCGCCGGTTCTCCCAAAAGTTAGGCTTGCCTGCCTCGGCGGTTCGTATGCTCGTCCTCGATGAGTGTGTCGATGCGGATCACGCAGGCGCCGGAGTCGCGCAGGACGGTGGACACGCTGGCGATGGCGCTGTTCGGTGTCGTTCGTGAGCTCCCGGCAGCCGAGCGGCGAGTGTTGCTGAGCGCCATCGACGGGCGGCTGCACGGCGTCGGCGGTGAGCGCGCGCGGCTGGCGCTGGAGGTGTTGCGCCGCTGCGAGCAAGAAACGCAGCAGACGGTGTCCAAGCGCCGCTATGAGCGTTGGCGCGAGAAGCATCCAGAGCGCACGAGCCTGCCGTCCTCGACGTACGTGGCCAACAGCCTGGGCGGATCATGGGCGCGAGCGATGGACGCTGCGGGCGTCACACCGGCGGTCGAGCACTCAACGTTTCGCTGGCATCGCCAAGGACCAACACCTTCAGACAAGGAGGTGCTCGGGGGGCTACGGCGCTGTGCCCGGGATCTGGGGGTCGACTTCACCTTCGGCGCGTACCGGGAGTGGGCGCTGGAGCAGCGCGCGGCGGATCCCGGACGGCGAGGCCTCCTGATCAGTCCCAGTACCTTCATCGCTCGTTTCGGGTCCTTCGCCCAGGCGCGGCTCGCCGCCGGGCTGGGAGAGTCTGGCCGCCACCGCGGCCCGCGGGCAAGCCACGCCGAGTACTCCCGCGAGGCGTGCCTAACCGTACTGCAGGCGGCCGCCCGCGCCGCCCGTGGACGGATGCTGACCACAGGGGTCTACATGCGTTGGCGCACGGACCAGCTCGAGGACGCCCGCCGTCGTGGGATCTGGCGGCCAGTTCCCGAGTGGAAGATCATCCGTGACCGGTGCGGCTCCTGGCCCACGGCACTCGCGGCGGCCGGGATCATCTCCGCGGAGAAGGCCGCGGAGTACTACCGCGGCCAAGGTCAACGCGTGCCTGACGAGCATATAGCCAGGTGGCTGTGCGCCGCCGCATCAGAGCTCGGCCCGGGGATGACAGGTCTTACCTACCGGCGCTGGCGCCAGAAGCAGATCGACAACCCATCGGCGGGCCGCCCGCCGAGCCTGAGGGTGCTCCAGTTGCGCTTTGGTCGCTGGACCACGGCCGTGAGCAGCGCAGACGCGGCACTCGTCTCCCCGCGGCCGTTCGAGCACATCTTGGAGATCCTGCGCGCCAGGAGCGCAGCGTCATGAGCGGCGAGACCGTGCGCGTGGTCCGGGACATCTTGCCGGTGTGAACGAGCGCACGCTGCGAGAGCTGCGCGCGCTGATCGCCTACTCGCTGGCCGCGCCCTCACCGGCTGAGCTTCGCGAGCAGCGCCTCGGACTGCTGCTACAGATAGTCAGCCGCTCGCCCGCGCGCATCCCGCTCGGCGAAGAGTACGAGGCCGAACGCGGCCGGCTGGTGGCCTGCGGCGAGGAGTGGCCCTCACGCAGCCAGCTCAGCCGCGCCTATGGCTCCTGGCTGCACGCTGTGAGCGCAGCGATGGAGTTGGACCGCCCCCGCGGCCACACCCCAACCCCGAGCTACCAGGCACGCCCTGCGGCTGGACGACGCCATACCCGCCGCGACGCGATCCTCGCGATCGTCCGCTGCCAAGAAGAGATCGGCGCCTGGCCTACCCAGAGCGACTATCTGCAATGGCGGCGCATCCTGCGTTACACCGGACGACTCTACGGACCTGGCGAACCACGCCTACCCGACATCAAGGCCATGCGGCGCATGTTCGGCAGCTGGGCGCACGTCCGAAACGCCGCAGAGCGCTGGGCAACAAGAGCACCGTCGACCGAGTAGTGCCTGCTTCGCGTCCGAACGCAGGCACGAGGTCGTCGGCGAACGAGACGCCTGGGTTGCGTCCAACTCAGCAGTCTCGGAGTCGACGACCGACGCGCTCGCTGTTGCGGGAATGCGGTCGTCAGCTCGCCGACACGGCTCTCGATCTCGGCGATGACGCGAGGGGTGGTACGCGTCGCTTCCGAGCCAGCGTCATCGTCGGCCTGATCTCACTGCACCGGAGCGCACACATCGGTCCCGGCGTGCTACTGCTGGATGAGTTCGGGTCCGTGAGCTCCGTCAACCCAGCCTGTGGAGGGTCATCGCCAGCGAGCCGACCCAAACGAGACGCGGAAGCGTGGTGTGAGGCTGGGCGTGGGTCTGCGACGTGTCCGACGACGAGTAGTGTCGCCGTGAACCACATCAGAGGGAGGCGGCGCATGGCATTCATTCTCACCCGCATCAACGTCGGCGACTACGAGCGGTGGAAGCCGATGTTCGACCAGGACACGCCCGGCACGCGCGCCGAGGCGAAGGGCCACCGAATCCTGCGGAACGCCGACGAGCCGAACGAGGTCTTCGTGATGGTTGAGTTCGCCTCAGTCGGCGAGGCGAATGCCGGCCGTGAGAAGCTGCTCGCGTCGGGCGTTCTTGATCGGTTCGAGAACAAGACCGACCCCAAGGTCCTGGAGGAGGCCGAGCAGGTCATCTACTAACGGCACAAGGCCAGCGACCGAGATCCTCGCTTGTCAATCGAGCCGGTCGGAGATGGCGGTCGGCACGCGTGCTTTTCCCGGGGCTGCCGGCAGCACGAGCGACCGTCTCGGCCGATCGGGCGCCCTCTGAGACTTCACCTACGGTTCTTGCCCCGGCGGCACGCCGGCGGCGGCTGCAACGAGCGCGCAAACGAGCACCGCGGCGTCGGCCTCGCTGAGCCCCTCCTCGCGAACGAAGGACTTCCAGGTGGAAAAGGCGATCGCATGGCCGAGGGCGGCCTGCGTGCGTCGGCGGGCGGCACCCCGCAGCTTTCGGCCTGCCATGAGCGTGTCGCGCGCAGTCGCGAAGTAGGCACGGAAGGCAGCGAAGCGCTCACCGACGATCGGCACGGTCAACTCGTCGCGAAACAGGTTCTCGAGCATGGCCTCGGTTCGCCGGTAGAAGGCATAGAGCTCGCCGAGCGCCGCAATCAAGCGTTCGTCGGCGTCGGCGATCGCCGACCATGCGACGAGATCGGGTGGCGGGTTCGTGGCCGCCCAGTGAGCGGTGCACGCGTCAAAGAGCGCCGCCTCGTCTGGGAAGTGGCGGTAGAGCGTCGAGCGACGAACACCGGCGTGCGCCGCGACGGCGCTCATCGATGTCCGCGAGGGCCCGAGGGTGCCGTGCAGCTCCACCGCGCTCTCTGTGATCCTCCGGCGGGTCTGTAGCTGGGACTCCTCACGGCGCTTCATGCGATATGGGCGAGATTGCTCGGTCATGGCTGTCCGCTCAATTGTGCCACGTGCCTCGGCGCCTGTATAGTTCGCGCAACACAACTGTCCAATGAAAATGGGGGAGCAATGCAGACCACACCAACACGGGTAGTCAGACCGATCGACGGCAAGGCCGGGTTCCTCGGCAGCATCGGGGTGCGCTTCATGCTCGATGGCGACACGAGCGACGGCGGCTTCTCCCTCGTCGAACACCCCATGTCGGCGCGCGCACTCGCGGCGCCGCTTCACCGCCACAACCGCGAGGACGAGTACAGCTATGTCATCGAAGGCCGCATGGGAGCACTCCTCGGCGACGACGCGCTCGAGGCAGGCCCGGGCGACCTCGTGCTCAAGCCCCGCGGCGAGTGGCACACATTCTGGAACGCCGGGGATGACCCGTGCCGGATCCTCGAGATCATCGCGCCGGCCGGCTTCGAGAGCTTCTTCGACGAGCTGGTCGACCTCGGCGGCGTCGCGCAGGCGGACCCCGCGATCCTCGGCGAGCTGTGCGAGCGCTACGCGCTTGAAATGGACCCCTCGAGCGTTCCCGGTCTGATCGAGCGCTTCGGTGTGCGCTTTCCCGCGGAGCCGCTCACGCGCTGAGCGATCCGCGAGCGGGGGATCGCGTCGTCCTCGAGGCTCATCCCGACGCTCTGGGGGGTCGCGCCAGACGCGATCGCCAGAGAGGGGTCCGCGTCGCGGTCGGCAAGGGCGGGGAGCTGCTCGGGTTCTCGGTCGTGGCTGAGGGCGGACGCGGCGTCTGTGAGCTCGACGACCTCTTCGTCGATCCGGAGATGTTGCGCCGGGGCGTCGGCCGGGTACTGGTCGAGGACGCCGCGGTGCACGCCACGGCCACAGGCGGCCAGCAGGTGACCGTCGTCGCTCACCCGCGCAACTTCCCCTTCTACGAGGTGTGGGGTTCGTTGCCGGCGAACATGTGCAACCGCGGTTCGGGCCGGCGGTACGGATGTGGCGAAAACTCGAGAGAGGCTGCGATTAGCTGAGCTGTGGTCCTTCTCGCGCGGAGCAGCGGGACCACCACGTTCGTCCCAACAGTGGCGTGGGGCATCGTCAACGACGTCGAGCTGCTGCCGTCCTCGCAGCGCTGCCACGGGCCCCGTAAAGCAGTCGCTTCGGCATTGGCACAGGGCTAAGCCGCGTGACCGCTGAGCCGATGAACAGGCGTGGCTCGAGGGTCGCGAGGAGGGCGCTCAGCTCTTGGCGCTCAGCTTCGCTCAGTGAGCTCGGCCGACCTCGCGTCTGGCGCACGAGGGCGAGGAGCCGGCGACGTTGAGCACCGTTGAGCTTGGCAAAGTGCCCCCTAGCCATCAGGCCGACCTCGGCGGCCAAAAATAGCCCGACCACCGGAAAGCCATGCGCGAAGCGCTTGACCCACGAACGTTTGAGTACTAGCCGGAGCACGACGCCATCGTAGCCCGCGCCTGGCACTCGTCGTAGAAGCAGACGTGCCTGCAAGTTGCGTAGTGGCAGGCGCAACCGCAGCAGTTCATCGCACGACTGCGCCAGAGCCGGCAGGACCCCGACAGTGTGGCGGCGAAGAAGACCAGAATGGCGCAGCCGCTCAAGCATCCAAGGCCGCCCAAGTTGGCCAACGAACGCACCGGCTTCAACGACAAGGTCGCGAACTTCATCGCCAAGACGGTGGGCTCGATGTGGATGTTCTACGCCAGCNNGGATGGCCGGGCTCGGGGTCACCGTCGCGGGCGACAACTACCCATACAACCTCATGCTGCTCGCTGTTGGCGGCATCATGCAGTGGCTTGCGATGATCGCGATTCTCGTCGCGCAGAACGCTCAAGGGAACGTCCAAGACAAGCAGGTCGAGCACCTACACGATCTAGGTGTAACAACCCACAGCCTGGTCGTGGAGAACACTGAGCTGACCGAAGCCATCCACGACCACTTCATCAAGAAGAGCGCTACGTAGCCGGCTGACCGTGTGGCGGGCCTGCCGCGAACCGGTTTCCAGAAGCCCGCGGACCACTTTTACATGCGTCCGGTGCGCCCGCGACGATTGACCGATGCCGTTTGGAGTGCTGGGGTCAGCTGCTCGTGAGTTTCGTAACGTTCTCCGCGCGGCGACGCCCACGCATCGTCGGCTGCG
>PLBZ01000092.1:0-180 GCA_003134675.1 Solirubrobacterales bacterium | reverse complement strand
TCGGGTCCGCCCGACGGGATCCTTGCGTTCTCGGTTCTACACGCGGCGGCCGCGACGTCTGTAGCCGACTCCGCCGGTCAGCAGCAGGACTACGACGATGATGAGGAGGATCGTAAGCATGGTCACCTCCCAAGGCACAGTTGAGTTGGCTCGCGCATGTCTAGGTCTGCTTCTTGTTTC
>PLBZ01000008.1 GCA_003134675.1 Solirubrobacterales bacterium | reverse complement strand
GCGCTCGCACCTACACTGCGCCTGGCCGTATCGCTACCCGGTGAGCAGAGCGTCGATCCTCGCTGGCTGACCGAGGCGCTCGCGGTCTCGGCGCGCCGAGCGGGCGCTGTGCTGCGCGAGGGTGTAGCCGTCTCGGGGTTGCGGTGCGCGTCCGGGCGCGTCGACGGCGTCACACTCGTGGACGGCTCGAGGCTCGCCGCCGGCAGCGTCGTGGTGGCCGCAGGCGCCTGGTCGGCTGCGCTCGGCGAGGTCGCAGTGCGGCCAGTGAAGGGCCAGATCATGTTGCTGCGGGATCCCGCCGGCCTGGGGCTGCTGAAGAGGGTCGTGCGCTTCGAGGGCGGCTACCTTGTCCCACGCGCCGACGGCCGCTACGCGCTCGGCGCAACAGTCGAGGAGCGCGGCTTCGATGAGACCGTCACCGCCGGAGCGCTGCACGGCCTCTTGCGCCACGCTTCCGAGCTCGTGCCAGCGGTGCTCGAGCTCGAGGTCGAGGAAGTCGCGGCGGGGCTTCGGCCCGGCACGCCCGACAACATGCCCGTGGTCGGCCCGGGCGCCTTCGAGGGACTGGTGTGGGCTACCGGCCACTATCGCAACGGGATCCTGCTCACGCCGGTCACGGCGGAACTGGTGGCGGCGGCCCTGGGCGCAGCCCCGGCCTCGCCGCCGGCGAAGCTGTGCACGCCCGCTCGACCAGAACGGTCGCCGAGCAGCTCCATCTAGGTGCGCAGCCAGTGGATCCCTGAATGCGCTCAGCGTGAATGCTTACGCGCTTGGCTGTGCGCGGTAGTGCTCTCAAGGATAGACCTGCTCGCCCGTCCGGGAATCGACCAGCACGATCGCCTCCGTGGGACATTCGCGGGCCGCCTTCAGCAGGCCGTCGTCGGGGCCCGTGCCGATCACACGCGCGCAATCGTCGACCTGGAAGACCTCGGGCAGCAGGTCCATGCAGTCTCCCTGCCCGATGCAGCTGCCCTCGTCGATCGTAGGGATGTAGGACATGAGATTCCTTTCGCTCGATCAGGTTGCCCGTGAGGCGCTCGGCTCCATCCGCGAGCCCGGCGGCGCGGCACGGGCGGCCTCTCTACTTGTCGTGCCGCGCCCCTTGGGCGCCTGTATGGGGGCCGCCGCGGAGCGGGGAGCGCCACGCCGGCCTCCATTGCGCTGCAGTCGCAGCGCGAACAGGAACAGGACCGGCAGGGCGCTCGCGAGCATCGCGTAGCGCACCGCCGGAATCGAGGTGTCGGTACCGGCGCCCAGGACATGCCCGAGCGAGAGCACGTACACCACGACCGTCAGCCGGTGCATGCGGCGCCACACACGGACGCCGATCCGCCGCCGGGCGTAGAAGCTGAGTCCGAGGATGAAGGCCAGGTAGCCGCCGATGATGCCCAGGCCGGTCCACAGCGGCCGGTAGCCGATCGCGAAAGGGATCAGTATCCCCTTGGCGCCGGCCTTCAGCCACGGGTCGGCCGCGAGCAGCGCCCCGTGGGCCGCGATCGCCGCGAGTCCGATCAGCGCGACGTGCTGGTGCAGGCCGACCGCGTCCTTGCGCCAGCGCGGCGGGATCGCCTTGGCCGCCATCGCGAGGCCCAGGATCACCGAGCCGGCGATCATCAGCATCGCGACCATGCCCGCCGAGCGGCCGGCCAGCCACCACACGTAGTTGCCCGGGGATGTCGGTGTCATGCCGCCCCCCGCAGGCTCAAGCGAGCTCCCGCACCGTGCCGGAGAGTCGCCTGGATGACCTCGACGTCGCCGTCATCATGGATCAGGACCCCGCCGTGCTCGGCCAGCGCCTCGCGGGCGCCGTCCGGACCGCTGAGGAGCGCGAGCTTAGAGAGCGTCTCGGCTTCCAGCGTGCTGGACCCAACGGCGGTTGCCCCGATCAGCCCGCTCCACACCGGCAGGCCGTCGGAGGGATTCAGGAGATGATGGGCGAACGTGCCGTCCTCGCGCCGCCAGATGCGAACGTTGAGCCCCGACGTCGCCACGCCCCCGTGGGACAGACGCAAAATGTGCGCGCACTCGCCGCTCAGCGGGTGCTCGACCTCGATCGACAGCGGCTCGAACTCGTTGGCGATACCGCCGACGGCGATGTCCCCGCCGCAGTCGACCACGAAGCGCCGGTGCCCGCGCAACCGGTGGGCGACGGCGTCGGCCGCCAGCCCCTTGCCGGTCCCGCCGGTGTCGATGCGCAGGCCCGGTGGCCGCACGATCGTGCCGCGGTCGTGCTCGACGGAGATCTGCCGCCAGCGGGCGTCGGTGCGCGCTCGCGCGCTCGCGCGAGAGGGCGCCGACGCGAGCGCCTCGCGCAGGGACGCCGGTGCGCTGCGGTCCTGGGATTCGACGTAGCCGACGAGCTCGATCTCACCCACGAGCGTGGGATCGACCAGGCCGCCCGATCGCTGCGCCGCCCACAGGCCCGCCGCCACGGCGGTGCGCAGCAGCAGCGATGCCGCCACCTCCTGCGCCGGATCGGCGTTCAGGGCACACAGCTCGCTGTCCTGGCGGAACCTCGACAGCCTGCGGGCGAAGTCCTCGACGTAGGCACGTTCACGCTGCGCGGCCGCCGCCGCGGAGGGCAGCGAGGCGATCAGCGGCGCCTCGATGATCATGCGGATGTCGCTGCCCATGCTGCGAAAGGTGCTGTCGCTGGTGGAGTTCATGAGGTCCTCGTGATCGGTAGGGATGAGCCGTAGGAGCCGGCGGCGCTCACCTGCTGGGAGGCCTGAGGCGCCTGTGGCGGTGCGCTCGGCGGCAGGTGGACGATCACCTTGCGTTCGTAGATCTTGCGCACGAGCACCCGGCGTGGCGCGAGCGGCACGTGTGCCGCCCGCTCGCGCAGCGCCGGATCGCTGCCGGCGGAGACGCGGACGGCCAGCAGTGAGAGCAGTCCGAGGAACAACGCGGCCGAGACCCACAGCGCGGCGAACATGCCGCGGGCCCGCCGCGGGCGTTGAGCGGCGCGGTCAGTCATCGCCCGCTCCCGCCACGCCGCCGGCTCCGCTCGTCCGCGTGACGACCGTGTTGGCCGCCTGCGTGACGCTAGCTGCGCCTTGGCTTGTAACCGCCGGGACAGCCGCGGCCGCGCCGCTCGCTCGCGTCGTGATCGTGCTCGCCCCGGAAGCGACTGAACGCGAGATCGCACCCGTGTTTACGCTCGCTCGCAGCGCCGGGTCTGCGCCCGCCGTCAGCCGGGCCATCATCATCGTGAAGATGAGCAGGAAGGTCGTGAGCGTCATCACAGCGAGCGGGAACGGTTCCAGCAGCGGATGCCCGCCGCGGCGCATCTGGCGAGTGGCGTCAGTCATCGTGGCCAGCGCCCTTCTTGTCCGAGCCCTCGCCGCCGCCGCTTGAGCGCGTCGACACCGGCCGGGCGCTGCCCGAGCCCCCGCCTGAAGCAGTAGCCCCGCTGCTGCGTGTCTTTACCGCGCCGGCGGAGCGTTTACCGGAGGAGGAGGACGGAGCGCTGCGCGAGCCGCTGCTGGCCGTCCTGACTGCCGGGGTGACCGTGCCAGCGCCGGAGACCGCCCGGGCGCTGGCACCGCTGGCTCGGGTGCGCGCCAAGGAGGAGCCCGCGTAGGAGCCGCCCGGCGCAGCCCCTTTGGCGCCCGGGCCGGTTTTGCCAGGGCCCGTTCCGCCTGGGCCCGTGCCCGCGACGTGGTGGGGATGGGCGCGCCGGTAGACGTTGACGGTCTTGCGGATCACCTCGGTACGAACCTCGACAGGCTGGGTCCGCTGAGCGAGTAGCTTGGGTGCCGTTTCACCCGAGCCGATCGCCAGGCCTGCGAGCACGCCGAGCCCGGCTAGGGTCACGCCGCCTGCTGTCATCAACTCGGTCCGTCGCATCGGGCACTCCTCATGTCGGATGCCTTTACTGTTGCCGCAGGCTCGCCAGGGGCGTCCCAAGCGCGGGTTAAGAGTTGGCAAAGCCTGCCCGAGCGCCCCGATCAGTCGTCGCGGTGCGGGGCCGCGCCGGCGCCCGAGTCCCCCTCGCCGCGTGTGCTCGAGGTCCCCGTCGAGCGCGCTGCGCTCCCGGGGTTGCTCTGCGCAGGCGCTTTCACCGCCGGCGCTTCGGTCGCGGGCGCTTTCACCGCCGGCGCGGTCGCGGCTGGTGCGCTCCTCTCCTGGGTGCCCGTGCTCGACGGCGTCGATGTGGTGCGGGTGCTGGCGGTCGAGGTCTTGGTGCTCGACGGCGGCAGCAGCCTCAGGCCGGCGCTCTGCGGTTCAGAGCCCAGGCCGATGTGCTGGCGCACGAGCTGGCTGGTGCCCCAGGTGATCGCGGCCGCCACCGCGATGCCGAGGATCGCCGCTATCGCCGTCAACGTGACTCGCCTGGGGCCGCTCATGGCCGCCTCACCGGGAACTCGAGGCTCGCGATGGTCCCGCCCCCTGGGCGCGCTGCCAGCCGTGCCTCGCCGTGCCAGGCGCGGGCGAGTGTGCGGGCGATCGCCAGCCCCAGCCCGCTCCCGCGTGGCCCCTGGCGCCCCGCGCGGCCGCGGTGAAAGCGCTCGAACACGAGCTCCTGCTCGCCGGCGGCCAGGCCTGGGCCACGATCGCGCACCTCGATCAGGCCGTCGCGGGCGGCAAGCGTGACCTCGCTCGCGCCCGGCGAGTAGTTGATCGCGTTCTCGACCAGGACGTCCAGCGCGCGCTCGAGGTCGACGCGCGCACACCACGCCACGGCCGGGCCCCGGCGCTCGCTGCGCAGCACGACCCCGCCCGCCTCGGCCACCCCGCTCCAGCGCTCCTGCGCGCGCTGGAGCGCCTCGAGCAGGTCGATTCGCTCTCCCTCCAGCTCGCGATCCTCGGCACGGCTCAGCACGAGCAGCTCATCGACGATCGCCGCCAGCCGGTCGATCTCGGCGATCCCCGCGCCCAGGTCGGCTCTGACCGCCGTCGAGGAGTCGGTGGCGCTCGCCTCCTCCAGACGCAGGCGCAGACCGGTGAGCGGCGTGCGCAGCTGATGGGAGGCGTCTGCGATGAACTCGCGCTGGGCGCCGATCAGGCGCTGGTTGCGGTCGGCCATCTCGTTGAACGACGCGCTCAGCGAGCGCTGCTCGGAGCTCCCCTCCACGACGGCGCGGGCCGACAGGTCGCCGCCGGCGATGCGCCGGGCAGCCCCCTCCAGGCGCTTCAGCGGCCGCGCCACCTGGCGTGCGATCACGCCGCCCGCGAGCAGGCCGAGCAGGAGGACCGTGCCGGCCACGAGGATCAGCTTCTTGATGGTCGCCGAGACGGCGTTCTGTACCGCCGCAACGCTCTGGGTGATCCTGACCGCCCCGATGGCCGCCCCGCGGCGAAGGATCGGCACGGCGGTTGCCAGGATGTCCTCGCCGAGCGTGTGGCTCGTGCGCTGGGTCTGCACGGAGCGCCCGCGCAGCGCCGCCGCGATCTCGGGCCGGCTGAGATAACTGCTGTTGCGCGTGGAGGGTCCGGTGCTGTCGCCCAGCACGCGCCCGCGTCTGTCGACGATCAGCACGCGCCCGCGCACCGAGCCACCGCTCGAGCGGGCCACTTTTTCGAGCTCGAGCGGGCTCGGCGGAACGACCAGGTCAGCCGCGCTGGCCGCGACCAGGTCGGCCTGGCTGAGGGCCTGCGAATGCACCTCGGCGTTGACGCGGTCGCGAAGGCTCAGCGCCAGCGGGACGCCCAGCGACACGACGGCCAGCACGAGCACGTAGGCGAGTGACAACAGCAGGCGGGTGCGCAGGCTTACGGCTCAGGCCTCCTGCTCGAGTGTGCGAAGCGAAAGCCGACGCCGCGCACGGTCTGGATGTGGCGCGGGGTGGCCGGGTCCTCTCCGAGCTTGCGCCGCAGGGCCGTGATATGGACGTCGAGCGTCTTGGTCGAGCCAAACCAGTTCTCGTCCCAGACATCGCTCATCAGGTCCTCCCGCGTGACGACATGGCCCGCGCTGCGCGCGAGGCGCGCTAGCAGGTCGAACTCCTTGCGCGTGAGCGACAGCTCCCGTTCCGCAAGCCACGCTTGGCGGGCGGCGACATCCACCGTCACATCTCCCGCGGTCAGCGTGTCGGCTGGCTCGCGCTGACGGCTGCGGCGCAGGACAGCGCGGATCCTGGCGATCACCTCGGCGGCGGCAAACGGCTTGACGACGTAGTCGTCGGCGCCCAGCTCGAGACCGACGACCCGGTCGATCTCGCTGCCGCGGGCCGTGAGCATGATGATCGGGACCTGCGACGTGGTGCTCAGCTCCCGTGCAAGCTCGCGCCCGTCTCCGTCGGGGAGCATCAGATCGAGCAGGACGATTGCCGGCTCGTGCTGCTCGAGCATTGTGCGTGCCTCGGCGACGGTCGCGGCAACCACGGGCTGAAAGCCCTCGCGGGCGAGAGCTTGAGAGAAGGGCTCGGAGATCGATGCCTCGTCCTCGACGAGCAGCACGCGATCGCCTGACCTCGGAGCAACCCCTCTTGAGGCGCCGGTCACGGTTCACCCTCTCAGGTGGCCTCGGGGACCATTTCGATCGCTCCGCACGGGCACTCTTCGACGCAGATGCCGCAGCCCTTGCAGTAGTCTAGGTCGAACGCGTAGCCGTCTGCCTCGTCGACCTTCAGAACGGCGTTGTCGGGGCAAACGCCGTAGCAATTGTCACAGCCGAAGCAGTTGCCACAGCTCAGGCAGCGACGCGCCTCGAACAGCGCGTTCGTCTCGTCAAGCCCCTGTGTGACCTCATCGAACGTCGACTGTCGACGGATTGCGTCGAGCTGCGGCGCGACGGTCTTCGGTGCGTCCGCGTAGTACCAGACGTTGAGCATCTCGAGGCTCGCAAGCTCGGGCTGCGGCGGATGCGCGAACTCGCTGGCGCGCAGCCAGGCGTCGATGTTG
>PLBZ01000011.1:3731-15295 GCA_003134675.1 Solirubrobacterales bacterium | reverse complement strand
GGCTTCTGGGACTACGGCCCGCTCGGCGCTGAGTTGAAGAAAAACATCCGCGATGGCTGGTGGAACGATATGGTCCGCGGCCGTGACGATGTCGTGGGCATCGAAACGTCCATCATCATGCACCCGAAGGTCTGGGAGGCGTCCGGCCACGTCGCCGGCTTCACCGACCCGCTGGTCGACTGCAAGACGTGCGGCATTCGCTATCGCGCCGACCACCTGTCAGAGCTGCAGTGCGGTCGCAAACCGTCAAAGCACCCGGGCGAAACGGACGAGTGCGATCTGACGCAGGCGCGCGACTTCAACCTGATGTTCGAGACGACGGTCGGCCCGGTGAAGGAGTCGGCCTCGGTCGCCTACCTGCGCCCGGAGACGGCGCAGGGCATCTTCATCAACTTCAAGAACGTGCTGCAGTTCTCGCGCAAGAAGCCGCCGTTTGGGATCGCACAGGTGGGCAAGTCGTTTCGCAACGAGATCACGCCCGGCAACTTCATCTTCCGGACGCGTGAGTTCGAGCAGATGGAGATGGAGTTCTTCGTGCCGCCGGAGGAGGCTGAGCAGTGGTTCGCGCACTGGCTGTCAGAGCGCGAACGCTGGTATGTCGAGCTCGGGCTGCGCCCCGACCATCTGCGCCTGCGCGCCCACGACCCAGAGGAGCTCTCCCACTATTCCTCTGGTACCAGCGATGTCGAATACCTGTTTCCCATCGGCTGGTCGGAGCTCGAGGGAATCGCCAACCGGGGCGACTTCGACCTGTCCCAGCATGCGAAGTTCTCAGGCGAGAAGCTCGAGTACTTCGACCAGGCCTCGGGCGAGCGCTACGTGCCCCACGTGATCGAGCCCGCCGCCGGCGCCGACCGGGCCACACTCGCCTTTTTGGTCGACGCTTACGATGAGGAAGTCGTCGAGCGCGAGGGCGCAGGCGTTGGCGAGCGACGCACAGTGCTGCGGCTACACCCGCGCTTGGCGCCGATCAAGGCAGCGGTGCTGCCACTCGTCAAGAAAGACTCTCAGCCCGAGCTCGCAAAGGAGATCCACCGCGCAATCCGCGCGCGGGCGGGGCTGGGCATGGTCGAGTACGACGACGGCGGGGCGATCGGCAAGCGCTACCGCCGCCAGGATGAAATCGGCACGCCATTCTGCCTTACGATCGACCACCAGAGTCTCGATGACAGGACAATCACACTGCGCGAGCGCGACTCGCTGGTACAGGAGCGCCTGCCGATCGAGGGCATCGCCGAGGAGCTCGAAAGGCGCATAAGCGCACCTTGGAAGACACCCAAGAAGACTTGAGAGGAGAGGGATGGACTTCGACCTGACCGACGAGCAGCGATTGATCAAGCAGACCGCACGCGAGTTCACCGACAAGGAGATCGTCGTGCAATCGCGGGAAAATGCCCGCAACCACCATTTCGACCTGGAGATCGTCAAGAAGCTGGCCGACCAGGGCTACCTCGGGGCGATCATCCCCACGGAGTACGGCGGCGCAGGCCTGGATTACCTCAGCTACGGCCTCCTAGTCGAGGAGATCGGACGCGGCTGCTCCTCGGTACGAACCGTCGTCTCCGTGCAGACCTCGCTCGTATGCTCAGGCATCCTCAAGTGGGGAACGGAGGAGCAGAAGCACTCCTACCTGCCCAAGCTGTGCTCCGGGGAGTGGCTCGGCTGCTTCGGGCTGACTGAGCCGGACACCGGATCGGACGCCGCCAACCAGCGCACGCGGGCCAAGAAGACCGACTCGGGCTGGGTCATCAACGGCTCGAAGATGTGGATTTCGATGGCCAACTACGCCAAGGTGGCGATGATCTTCGCCCAGACCGATCCCGAGCTCGGCTACAAGGGCCTCGGCTGCTTCCTGGTGGATACCGACCAGCCGGGATTCAAACCACAGCCGATCGAGCACAAGATGGGCCTGCACGCCTCCGACACCGGCTCGATCGCGCTGGAAGACGTCGAGGTCTCAGACGACGCCCTGCTCGGCACCATCGGCGACGGCTTCAAGGTCGCGATGTCATCGCTCGACTCCGGGCGCTACTCGGTAGCCGCCGGCTGCGTCGGCATCTGCCAGGGCTGCGTCGAGGAGTCGGTCAAGTACGCAAAGGAGCGCGAACAGTTCGGGAAACCGATCGCCAGCTTCCAGCTCGTGCAGGCAATGATCGCCGACATGGTCCTGAAGGCCGACGCCTCGCGGATGCTGGTCTGGCGGGCGGGGTTCTTGAAGGACAAGGGTCGGCCGAACACACTGGAGACCTCGGTCGCCAAGCTCCACGCGACCGAGGCGGCAGTGGAGTGCGCGAACACCGCGATCCAGGTGCACGGTGGCGCGGGTTACGTCGACGATCATCCGGTAGAGCGCTGGTTCAGAGATGTGCGCGTGACGACGCTGTACGAGGGAACGAGCCAGATCCAGAAGCTGATCATCGGGCGCGCCATGACCGGCATCAACGCGCTCGTCCCTTCCTGAGGTGAACCCCGCAAGCGTCATAGGCGTGCTCGGTGCCGGCACCATGGGCGCCGGCATCGCTCAGCTTGCGGCTCGCTCTGGTGCGAATACCTTCCTGTTCGACCCCATCCCGGAAGCACTGCAGCGTGGCGCCGAGAAGGTCCGGGAGGGGTTCGAGAAGGAAGCCGACCGCGGCCGGCTCAGCGCCGATGAGGCGGCCGCCGGCGCCGGGCGCCTGCAGACGGTGGACGAGCTGGCCGCGTTTGCAGCCTGCGAGCTCGTGATCGAGGCGGTGCCCGAGCGCCTCGAGCTCAAGCACGAGCTGTACCGGCAACTGTCGGAGATCGTGAGCGAGAAGTGCGTGCTGGCAAGCAACACCTCCTCGCTGCTCGTGACCGCGATCGCCGCCGCCGCGAGCAAACCCGAGCGGGTCGTCGGCATGCACTTCTTCAATCCCGCCCCGGTCATGCGCCTGCTGGAGGTCATCGCCGGCGAGCAGTCCTCCGAGCAGGCGCTCGCGCTCGCGCACGCCACTGGCGAGGCGATGGGCAAGACGGTCATCCGCGCGAAGGACGGGCCGGGCTTTTTGGTCAACCGCTGCAACCGCCCGTTCGGGCTGGAGGCACTTCGACTCTTGCAGGAGCGAATCGCGGATATCGAGACGATCGACCGGATCGTGCGCATGGAGGGCGGCTTTCGCATGGGTCCTTTCGAGCTGATGGACCTCGTGGGAATCGACACAGGACTAGAGATCTCAAAGAGCTTCTATGAGCAAAGCTTCGGAGAGCCGCGCTGGCGCCCTTCCCCGATCACCGCCCGCTACGTCGCCGCGGGGCGCTACGGCCGCAAGACCGGGCGCGGCTACTACGACTACTCAAGCGATCCCTACCGCCCCCCGGACCCAGATCCGGACCCGGACCCACCCGCCCGCGCTGACGCCAAGATGCAGCCCGCCCTCGACGGTGTGCTTGGCAGAATCCTCTGCCAGGTGATCAACGAGTGCGCCTTCGCGCTTGGCGAAGGCGTGGGCAGCGCACAGGACATCGACACCGGCATGGTGCTCGGGCTCAACTATCCACGCGGACCGCTCGCGTGGGCTGATGAGATCGGATTGGACCAGGTGCTCAGCGCGCTCGATGGCCTGTGGGAGAAGTACCGCGAGGAGCGCTATAGGGGGGCCCCAGAATTAAGGCGCCTGGTCCATACCGGGCGGCTGGGACGCCACACCGGCGCGGGTTTCTTCGAGTACAGCGATTGAGACATCCGGCATGTCCGGCACATCCGGCACTGATTAATTCGGGGACGTGAGAGCGGCCTACGGCCGATCTCACGTTTTTGCGGGTCTCCACGTTTCACCAATGTGAGCAACAAGCTGTCAACACTCGTATCCAATCCCCCAGGATCCCCGAGGAGTGGACCGCGCTCAATCCTCACGAACAGCGGGCCGCCACCATTTCAATACTTTCTCGACGCCCACCGCGAGGCGGTATGGCGCTTCCTGGTGTCCTTCCTCGGGCGCGTCGACGCGGAGGACTGCTTCCAGGAGACTTTTATCGCGGCACTGCGTGCCTACCCGCGGTTACGAGGAGACTCGAACCTGAAGGCATGGGTGCTGACGATCGCGCACCGCAAGGCGATCGACGCGCACCGCGAGCGGGCGCGCCGGGCGTTGCCGGTAGCGGAGATCGCGGAGGTCGCCGACGGCAGCGGGGAAGGCATGGTCTCGCACCCCGTCTCAGCTCGCGAGGAGACACTGTGGGAGGCCGTGCACGAGCTGCCGGCGCGCCAGCGCTCAGCGATTCTCCTGCGCTTCATCGCCGACCTGTCCCACCGCGATATCGCTACGACGATCGGCTGCTCAGAGGAGGCAGCTCGCCGCTCGCTGCACGAGGGATTGAACAAACTGAGGAAGGTGATCACATGACGCAGAAGATCGAGCAACTGCTCCGCCGTGGAGCTCCGAACATGCAAGACATCGGTGGCGAAGCCGGCGCGGCCGCCAGGCGGGTGAGTGAGCGCGCCGCCGCGGAAGGCTTTGCCGACATCAGCTACGCGCCCGTCGATTCCCCCTTTGGCACGCTGCACGCCGCCACCACCAAGCGAGGGTTGGTACGCGTCGCGTTCCCTGAGGAGAGTGTCGAGTCGGTACTGGAACGCCTCGCGCAGCGGCTCTCGCCGCGGATCGTCGAGGCGCCCGCTTCGCTTGATCCAGTAAAGCGCGAGCTGGACGAGTACTTCGCCGGGCGTCGGCGTGCGTTCGACATCCCCCTGGACTGGTCGTTGATCGGGCCGTTCGGAGCGCGCGTGCTGCACGTAACCTCCGAGATCCCCTATGGCGGCGTGCTCTCCTACACCGAGGTGGCTACCGAGGCGGGCTCCCCGCGCGGCTCGCGTGCGGCCGGCAACGCCCTGGGCGCCAACCCAATCCCGATCGTGATCCCCTGCCATCGCGTGCTTCGCAGCGGCGGCGCACTCGGTGGCTACGGCGGTGGGCTCAACCGGAAGAGGTTTCTCCTCGAGCTGGAGGGCTCCCTCACGCCTCGGCAGTAGTGGCGGCTGGCGCCCACTGGGCCTCGGCGAGATCGCCAACCGGCATTCCCTCCGGTGTCGGAACCTCGGGCGTATCGCGCAGATACCACTCGGCGTCGAGCGCCGCCTGGCAGCCCGACCCGGCCGCGGTGATCGCCTGGCGGTAGGTGTGGTCGACCAGATCGCCGGCGGCGAACACGCCTGGGCGGTTGGTCTGAGTGGAGCGACCCTCGACGGCCACGTAGCCGTTCTCATCGACGTCAACCTGCCCATCCACCAGCGCCGACTGAGGCTCGTGGCCGATCGCGACGAATGCGCCAGACACCTCCAGCCTGCGCTCCTCACCGGTCTCGGTGTTCACGAGATCGGCGTGACCCAGGGCACCGTTCTCGCCCGGCACGAACTCCTTGACGGTATAGGGAGTCAACAACTCGATGTTCTCTTGGGCGCGGGCGCGATCGAGCATGATCTTCGATGCACGGAACTCGGCGCGCCGATGCACGACCGTCACCTTTGCGGCGAACTTCGACAAGAAGATCGCCTCCTCCATCGCCGAGTCTCCACCGCCCACGATGATTGTTTGAGTGTCGCGGAAGAAGGCCGCGTCGCAGGTGGCGCAGTAGCTGACCCCGCGACCGCCCAGCTCCAGCTCGCCGGGGACGCACAACTTCTTGTGCTCGGCGCCCATCGCGAGAACGACCGTGCGCGCGCGATACTCGTTCTCGCCAACCCATACCTTGTGAATGCCGCCAGGCTCGCTGGCCAGCTCGACACGCTCGGCATCCTCGGTGAGCAGACGCGCCCCGAAGCGCTCGGCCTGATCGCGCAGCTTCTGCATCATCTCCGGTCCCATGATGCCCTCGGGGAAGCCCGGGTAGTTCTCCACATCGGTCGTCTGCTGCAGCAATCCGCCCCAAGCGAAACCCTCGATCACCAGCGGATTCAGGTTGGCGCGCGATGTGTACAGCGCCGCGGTGTAACCCGCCGGCCCACTTCCGATCACGATCACGTTCTCAACGTCTGCAGATGCCATCCCGGTCTCCTATTCGAAGTCACTTCACTTTCTGAAGTATAGCCTAATATCGGTCGATAATCTACGTCGGTAGGGGACCGGTCACCTCGATCGCCCCAGCCGGCACAGCATCGCCTGAGGGCGCGCCCTGCCGATCGCGCCAGCGCGCTACGGTGCGGCGCAACTGAAAGTAAGCGATCGCGCCGGGGATCGTCGGCAGCCAGAACGAGATGGCACGGTAGGCCAGCACTGATACGTACGCCAGGTTGAAGTCGACGCCGAACGCGACGAGCGCGCCGATCATGCCCCCCTCGACGCCGCCGAAGCCCCCGGGCAGAGGCAGCAGGTTGCCGAGCATGCCCAGGAAGTACGCCATCCATATGACCGTGAACGGCGGCGGCGAGCCGAACGCGTGAAACATCGCCCACAGCACGCTTATGTCAAACCCCCACCACGCCACCGCCCCGAGCAGGCCGAGATCGCGTGAGCGGATCAACTCGATCGCGGTGCGCACCCCGCTCGCCGCCAGCACCGGGGCCCTCACCGCTCGGGCAACCCAGTGGGCGAGCCGCCCCGACCCGGACGCCCAGCCCTGAAGCCGGCGCTCGATATCGCCCGGAAGCAGCGCCACCACGCCGACAGCCACCATCAGGATCGCCGCCACGATCGCGGGCACAATCGTCAGCGCGAACGAACCGCCCCCGGGAAACAGGCCGGTCCCCATGCCGATGCCGTCGAGCAGCACCGAGCCCGCGTAGACCGCATACAGCAGCACCATGAACGCGACCATGCGACAGGCCACCAGCCGCGGTTCCATCCCCGAGCGACGCAGCGCCCAGGCGGTCAGCGCGATGCCCCCCGCGCCGGCGGTCGCGAATAGGCGTGTGGCGGCCAGGCCGGCCATCGTGACCTGATAGCTCTCCGGCCAGCCGATCGGCTGGGGCGGGAGGGCTCTCATCCTCGGGACGAACACCGAGCGGAACAGCACCACGTATCCGGCGAACGACAGCAGCTCGAGCACGACCCCGATCGCGATCCACCAGCCGTCCCCGTTCTCGATGTGATGCAGCGTCGTGCCCACCCCCGCGAGCTTGGGCAGCACGAAGTAAAGGAACCCGACGACCGTGAGCACGAACAGCCCGAACGCGACGGCCTGCCGTCGCGTGACCGCCACACGTGGCATCTCCTCCTCGGCGTGCCCTCCACCCAAATCCTGTTTGTGCGTCTGCGCCATCTGCTCCTCCCCCACCTCCGCTCAGCTCGCCGCGTGCGCCTGTGCCTCGAGCGCCGCCACGGCCCGGCCGACCCTCGCCACGAAGGGCTCCACACTCGGAGCCAAGCGCCGCACTGCCCCCGTCAGCGCAGCCCCCGCGAGCAGGTCCACCACATAGTGCTCTCCCAGGTACACCAACGCGAAGGAGAGCGTCGCGGTGTAGCCCAAGCCAAGCGCGCCAGCGACCGGCCCTACCTCAGCGAGCAGGAGCGCGGCCATCAGAGATGTGGCGAAGTGCAGCGAGGGCATCGCGGCTAAGGGGTTGCCTCCAAAGACACTGTAGAGCGGGCCCCAGCCGTTCCGCCAGAAGAACTCTCCGTACTCCACCATCATCCGCCGTAGGACCGGCTCGACCATTGCTTCCGAGGGCTGTGCCCCGGACCTGCGCTCGAGAACACCGCGAGCAGTCGCCGAGGCGGCGTACCAAGGGGGAGCGGTCGGCAGCAGCCAGTAGACGGTGGCGCCGATGTCGAATACCGCGTAAGTCATTACCGCCGCCCGCGGAAAGCGCTTGCGGTGACGCACGAGGATGTAGGCGAGCGAGCCGTGCGGCACCATGAACCAAGCCCAGTGGGCCCACACCAGCACGCGGTCCATAGCTTGCCATTCAGGGCCATCCGGCCCATCGTGGGCCAGCGCGCGTTGCAGGCGCAAAGTGGGCAGCTCGCCCAAGCCCAGCATGCGGTCAGCGACGATCGGATAGTCGATGCGCACCCGTCGCTCCTGGGCGGCGGGGTCGTCGTGCGGCGACTTGTAGGCGGCTAGATATGCCCACATCTGCAAGCAGCAGCTCGCCACATCACGCTTGCGCGTGCGAGGAATCGCCACGCACAAACCGAAAGGAGCTGCGAAGGCCACCGCCTGTGTGAAGACCGGCGGGGCCTTGACACGCTTGCGCACCAGCGGCGCGGCTATCCCCGCCGCGACCACCCCCCAGGCGGTTGCTCGAATGGCGTTCGCCCGCCGCACTTGACCGGGAGTATAGATCGGCGTCCGGCGCGCGATCCGCCGGTGAGCGAAGCTCAGGACGCGCTCTCCCGCGCCTGCACGTGCCCAGCAGGCTCCGCCATGGCAGCCTGCACCAGCGCGCCAATCACCGAACTCGCCGCGTCTGCCTCGGGGTGCCACTGCACGCCGAGCACGAAGCGGCGATCGGATGGCCCGCCCTCCCACTCGATCGCCTCGGGTAGCTCGTCGAGTGTCGAGCGACCGCTCACCACAAGCCCCTCGCCCAGCCGGTCGATGCCCTGATGATGATGAGACTTGGTCGCGTGCTTGCACTCCCCCGCCGCACGGGCCGCAAGTGTTCCCTCGAGCAGGCGCACATCGTGGTCGGCTCCGTCGAACGAACCGATCGCCCGCCGGTGCTCACCGTGACCGAAGTGCTCGGGCAGATGCTGCAGCAACGTGCCGCCACGGGCCACGTTGATCAGCTGCATTCCCCGACAGATCCCCAGCACCGGCAGATCGCGCTCGATCGCCGCGCGCACGAGCGCGATCTCAAACGCGTCGCGCTCGGACACCGTGCCCACCGTCTCGGCATGCGCTTGCTGGCCGTAGAAGGCGGGATCGATATCGGCGCCGCCCGTGAGCACCAGCCCGTCGATCAAATCGAGCACCTGGTCGGGGTCCTCGACCAGGTGGGTGTCCGGCGGGAGCATCAGCACCAGCGCACCGGCGCGCTGCACCGCGTCGACGTAGTTGCGCGCAAGCAGCATCGCCGGCTGCTCCCAAACGCTCCAGCGCGCCTGCTCGAGCGCGGTGCACATGCCGATCACAGGACGAGTCATCCCCACACAATAGGATCACCGGCGTGAGCGAGCCAGACATCCAGCTCGAGACGGTCAACGTGCGTCTGTCTGACGGTGTCGCCACCGTCGAGCTGAACCGGCCCGAGGCGCTGAACGCCTGGAACAAGCAGCTCGGCCTGGATCTGCTCGCGGCGCTGCGCCACGTGGCTGAGAACGACGCGGCGCGTGCAGTGGTGCTCACAGGAGCAGGGCGCGCCTTCTCCTCTGGCGCCGACCTGAAGGACTTCGGTGTCGAGCTCACGCCGGAGGGCCGCCCAGACGTGTACAAAACGCTCACCGAGATCTACCACCCGATCATGCACGCGATCCGCGATCTGCCCAAGCCGGTGATCGCCCGCGTCAATGGCCCCGCCGTCGGCATCGGCTGCTCGCTGGCGCTCTGCTGCGATCTGATCGTCGCGGCCCAGAGCGCTTACTTCCTGCTGGCGTTCGTGAATATCGGGCTGGTCCCCGACGGCGGCTCCTCGCTGTTCGTCCCGACCCGCGTGGGCATTGCCCGGGCGACCGAGATGGCGATGCTCGGTGAGCGCCTGCCGGCGGAGCGGGCGCTCGAGTGGGGCCTGATCAACAGCGTCGTGCCCGACGAGCGGCTTGCCGAGGAGTCCGCCACGCTCGCCGCACGCCTGGCGGCCGGCCCGACGCGGTCGTACGCCGGAACCAAGCGCCAGCTCAACAACTGGCTATACGCGCGGATGGAGGAGCAGCTCGAGCTGGAGGCGCAGATCCAGGGGGAGATGGCCGGCAGCGACGATTTCCTGGAGGGAGCGATGGCCTTCGTGGAGAAGCGTCCAGCACGCTTCTCGGGGCAGTAAGCGACTCGTGGCAAACGTCATCAAGCGCGTCCTGTCCAGGGCTGAATAGAATCCCCGCCGCCTTGGGCCACCTCGTCCCCTCAACGCTTGCCTTCTTCACGCCCGAGTCGGGCGGGTCGCCCAACGCGAACCACATCGACGGCCTCTTCAAGATCACGCTCGCCATTGCGGCCGTGATCTACGTCGCCGTCACTGGCGCCCTTGTATATGCCCTGATCAAGTTCCGCAAGCGCAAGGGCGCGGTGCCCGCGCAAATCCGGGGCAACACACGCCTGGAGGTCGGCTGGACGGTCGTCGCCACCGCAATCCTCGTCGGGCTTGCGGTGCTCACCTTCGCCAAGCTCGCCTCGATCCAGAATCCTGCCAACTCGGGCCCCAGTGGTGAGCAGCTGGCCGGTCAGAGTGGGTTGTTGTACGCAAGCGCCGAGCGCAGGCTGCCCCCCAATGGCAAATCCCTGAACATCCAGGTGATCGGCCGGCAGTACATCTGGCAATACGTCTACCCGGGCGCGAGCGAACCCGACGGCTTGGGCGCGCCCTACTCCTATGAGGAGATGGTCGTCCCCACCGAAACCACGGTCACTCTGGACATCGTCTCCGAGGACGTCGTTCACTCGTGGTGGATCCCCGAACTGGGAGGCAAGTTCCAGGCGGTGCCCGGCTACCACAACTATGCGTGGTTCAAGATCTCAAAGCCAGGGATCTACCGCGGCCAGTGCGCGGCCCTGTGCGGACGGGGTCATGCGCGCATGATCGCCACCGTGAAGGCGGTCCCACCCACGCAGTTCGACGCCTGGCTTGCCTACCAGAAGCAAGAGATCACGCAAGCCAACGCTGAAGCCAAGGTCGAGCGGGCCAAGCTGAATGCGCAGACCGGTCCCGGACAGGTCGAGAACCCGTAAAGGATCGAGATGGCCACCTTCCTCGCCCCAGTCCCCCAGGTCGTATCCCACCGCGCTGAGAACGAGGCGCGCGGCTGGACCAGTTGGATCACCACCACCGACCACAAGCGGATCGGGATCATGTACATGGTCACGACATTCGTGTTCTTCTGTCTGGGTGGGGTCGAGGCGCTGATTATGCGCCTGCAGTTGGGCGCGCCGAACAACACGCTGGTCACTCCTCAGACCTACAACCAGCTGTTCACAATGCATGGGACGACGATGATCTTCCTGTTCGTCGTGCCGATGATGGCGGGCCTGGCGAACTACTTCGTTCCGCTGATGATCGGCGCACGCGACATGGCCTATCCGCGCCTGAACGCGCTCTCCTTCTGGCTGCTGCTGACCGGTGGGATCGTCTTCTACGCCTCAATCTTCTGGAACCCGCCGGAAGCCGGCTGGACGAGCTATGTGCCGCTGTCCGGTGCGCTCTACTCGCCGAGCGGCGGCCAGGACGCCTGGATCTACCTGATCCACCTGACGGGTCTGTCCTCGATCCTCGGCGCGATCAACTTCTACGCGACGATCGCAAACATGCGCGCGCGCGGCATGAGCTGGGGTCGCTTGCCACTGTTCATCTGGGCGATCCTCACCTACTCCGTTCTGATCATCTTCGCGATGCCGGTGATTGCCGGTGCGGTGACGATGCTGCTAACCGACCGCCATTTCGGCACGCACTTCTTCGATCCGACAAACGGCGGCTCGGCACTGCTGTGGCAACACCTCTTCTGGTTCTTCGGGCACCC
>PLBZ01000011.1:0-3686 GCA_003134675.1 Solirubrobacterales bacterium | reverse complement strand
TGTTCGTGATGCTCAGCTCGTTCCTGATCGCCGTGCCGACCGGCGTGAAGATGCTCAACTGGATCGCCACACTGTGGCGCGGCACGATCGAATTTAGGACACCCCTGCTGTTCTGCGTAGGCTTTCTCGCGCTGTTCTTGATCGGCGGCATCTCGGGAGTGTTTCTCGCCGTCTTCCCAGTCGACTGGCAGCTGAACGAAACCTACTTCGTCGTCGCCCATCTCCATTTCGTGCTGGTCGGAGGCTCGGTGTTCACGATCTTTGCCGCGATCTACTACTGGTTCCCGAAGATCACCGGACGGATGCTCGATGAAGGCTTGGGCAAGCTGAGCTTTTATCTGATGTTCGTCGGCTTTCTCGCCACCTTCCTGATCCAGCACGTGATGGGCCTAGACGGGATGCCTCGGCGGGTGTACGAGTACGACAACGTAGGGCACCTGGCGCTGTATAACCAGATCTCCACGGCAGGTTCGTTCATCCTGGCCGCCGGGGTGCTCGTGACGATCGTCAACGCCGTGCGCAGCCTCAAGGTGGGCGTGATCGCGGGACCCGACCCGTGGAAGGCAAACACGTTGGAGTGGTTCACGAGCTCGCCTCCGCCGATCAACAACTTCGACGTGATTCCGCTCGTGCGTTCGGTGGAACCGATGAAGGACATCCGCCGCGAGGTGCAGCGGCGGAGCACCGGGGGAGCTGTCTCCGGTGGAGCCACCGTGCCCGCTGGAGCCACACAGGTGGGCGTCTGATGAACACGCGCCCCACAGGCGCCGCTCATGCGATCGAGGCTCCCCATCTCGGTTTGGCCACCGATCAAAGATCGGCTAGCACACGTCAAGTGCTGGCCGACTACATCGAATTGACCAAGCCGAAAGTCCAGTCGCTGCTGCTCTTGACGACGATCACCACGATGTATGTCGCCGGTGACCCCTCGCCATTGCTGGTCGTGCTGACATGTCTCGGCGGCTACCTGTCCGCGGGCGGCGCAGGGGCAGTCAACCACTGGTATGACCGCGACATCGATGCGCGCATGGCTCGCACCGCCGCGCGGCCGGTCCCCTCTGGGCGCGTCTCCCCGAGCGCCGCGCTCGCCTTCGGCTGTACCCTCGCCGGGCTGTCGTTTCTGGAGCTTTCAGTGACCGTCAATGTGCTCGCCGCGACCCTTTCCTTCGCGGGCTTTCTCGGCTACATCTTCCTTTACACGGTATGGCTCAAGCGACGTACGCCGCAGAACATCGTGATCGGCGGAGCCGCCGGCGCGATTCCGCCGCTGGTCGGCTGGGCGGCGGTAACCGGATCGCTGAGTGGCACAGCGGTACTGCTGTTCTTCATCGTCTTCTTCTGGACCCCACCCCATTTCTGGGCACTGTCGCTACTGATGAAGGAGGAGTACGCAAAGGTCGGAGTGCCAATGCTGCCCGTGGTGCGGGGGGAGACCGAGACCCGTCGCCAGATCCTGCTCTACACGGTGCTGCTCTACGCCGTCACGCAGCTGCCGTTCTGCGCCGGGGGCTTTGGGGATATCTACCTCGTCGTCTCGATCGCACTCGGCCTGGGCTTCATCGCCGGCGCAATCCGGCTCTACCGCCGGGCCGACCGGCGCAGCGCACTACAGCTGTACCTCTTCTCGCTGGCCTATCTCGCGCTGCTGTTCTGCACCATGGTCGCCGACGCGCACCTATGAGATCGGCGCCTGGAGGGCCACGTATCGATCGCGGCCCGGACGGCCGTAGAAGGTATTCTTTTCGCTGATGATGACGAGGCGCTTAGCAAAGAAGAACATCCGCACCGGGCTGATCGTCGGCGGAATCTGCATGCTCATGTTTGGCCTCACCTTCGTGGTGGCCGCCATCTACATCTCATGAGCCCGCTCGACCCCGAGATTCCACCCGTCGGCGAGGAGATACACCTCCCCGGCCCGAGCCTCCTGCCCGTGCTGGTCGCGGTGGGCATCACGCTGATACTCGTAGGCGTGACCACCTTCATCGAGCTGACCGTCATCGGCGCCCTGCTCACGCTCGGCTCCATCGTCCGCTGGATCCGAGACACACGCCGTGAAATAGACGAGCTTCCGCTCGACTCGCACTAGCTGACTACGCCGCGGCGTCTGAGCTCGCCGGCACTGGGCAGATCGCCCCGTCCTGCGTCCAACACCGCACCACGTCCCGTACAGAGAGGATCCCCACGGTCGCTCCCTCCTCCATGACGATCAAGTGACGAAAGGAACCACGCACCATCTCCGTGGCGGCCTCCTCCAAGGACCAGTCCGGCGCGGCGAAAACGACATCTCGCGTCAAGTGCTCCGAGACGGCCTCGTCGTCGGGATCATGCCCAGCGCCCAGGGAGTGCAGGATGTCCCGCTCGGTGATGATCCCCGGCCCGTGCCCGTCAGGATCGATCACGACCGCCGCCCCCACCTTGCGCTCGGACATCAGCCGCGCGGTGTCGCGTAGCGTGTGGCCGGGCCCGACCGTGAGAACCGTCGCACTCATCCCGTCTCGTACTTGCATTGACGTCTCCTTTCCCGCTTTCCACTGTGGCAAACCCACGGCCCAAGTACTTGCAACGATTGTCTCAATGTAGCCCAGCGATGGTCGCGCGTCAAGAGGTCGGGCGAAGGCAATAGGATCACGCATCGCGATGGAGAGGCTCGCCCCCAAAAACGTTCCCACCCGCGCCGGAGCCATCGCCACCGATGTCTAAGCAGCGCCCGCTCGTCCTGACGATCGTGGCAGCCTCGATCGCTACGGCCATCGGCATCGCGCTGGGGTATGTGATCCATTGGTTCCCAGTCCAAGCATCCACTCAGGCGCACAACACCGACAGGCTCTACCACGTTCTGATCGACGCTTCGGTACCGATCTTCGTGCTGGTCGTAACGGTGGTCCTGTACTCCGTCTGGCAGTTCCGCATGAAGCCCGGGGAGGAGCTCAAGGACGGGCCTCCGATCCACGGCAACACGCGCCTGGAGGTCATCTGGACGACCATCCCCGCGCTGATCCTGCTCGGGCTCGTCTCCTACTCCTTTGTCGTCCTGAATGACAATGAGAAGAAGCCAAGCGGCGTACCGGAAATCCAGATCGGGGTGACCGGCCAGCAGTTCTTCTGGTCCTACCAGTACCCCTCGTCGGTGACCGGCGGCGCGCCCCTGAGCTCCGATCAGCTCTACATCCCGATGGGCGACACGGTGTACTTCAACATGCGCTCCAAGGATGTCATCCATGCCTTCTGGATTCCGGCCTTCCGCCTGCAGGAGGACGTGGTCCCTGGCATCACCACCCACTACCGGGCGACGCCCGACCGGCTCGGCACCTACCCGGTCGTCTGCAACCTGCTCTGCGGGCTCGGGCACTCAACGATGCGCTCCGCCGTGCACGTGGTTCCACCCGCCCAGTTCCAGGCATGGCTGAAGAGCCAGATGAGCGCCGCTTCGAGTGCGACCGCGGGATAATGTTGTCGCTGATGACCGCTAAATTCCGCGCCCCGGGCTTCTACCGTGCCGGTTGGATGATGCCGCTCGGCGTGGCCTTCGCCGCTGGATTGACCTGGCTTGTTCGGATGTCCACCGGCCACGCCACCTTCCACCACTATCTCTCGGGCGAAGCGATCCTCACGGTCTCGCTGATTGTCGTGCCGTTCGCCTTCCTCATCGGGATCGGCGGCTTCGACTACTGGTTCTACTGGGCCGC
>PLBZ01000012.1 GCA_003134675.1 Solirubrobacterales bacterium | reverse complement strand
CTGGAGGAGCCGCACGCGGCGAGACCGAGGGCTAGGAGGAGAGAGACCGAGATGGCAATCGTGCGTGGGCGCATAGTCACTTTCTGAATGGGAAACACCAAGACTGTGAGGATTGAATCCAGCAAAGTATCACAATCCTGCTCGGGATTAGGCTAAATAGAGTAGACAGCCAAGCGGGGCGTTCAGCGTTCAGGCGGGCCGCGTGGCTCCGACCGACGCNNGTCTGGGTGTAGAGGTGGTTGGCGGTGAAATCGGGGTCCTCGACCGTGAAGAGACCTTGCTCGGCTCCCCGTGCGAGGATCCGCGAGAGACGACCGAGGCAGGCCGCCATGCCCTGCCCGAGGCGGATCCAGACAGCGTCTGAGATCTCCTCTCGCAGCTCCGCGGCCGGCCGACGCATCAGCGACACGCCGCAGTCCAGGAAGGCCGGGTGCTGTAGGCAATAGTCGGTATAGCGCCGCCAGCCCTCCTGCAGCTGGGCGACGGGGTCGAGCGTCATGGACACTCCGTCGAGGTGCTCGGCTAGATCGGTCAGATAGCTCGTGAGCGTCAGTACGAACAGCTCCTCCTTGGAAGAGAAGTGGCGGTAGATGAGGGCCTTGTTGATGCCGACCGCGCGTGCGATGTCCTCCATCGGCGCGTCCTGCAGGCCCCGCTCGTCGAAGAGGCGTCGCGTGGCGGCGACGATCTCGCGCTCGCGCTCGCGGCGGACCAAGGCACGGCGGGAGGCAAGTGGCTTCTTGGTGTCCAATGCGCTCATCGAGCGCTACTATATCTGTTTGTAAACGACATTCAATCTTCTAGTTGACAACTGTTTACAGGTTGACTAAGTTTCAAGTCCCTCGCAGCCGAGGATTCTCCGGCTCGTCCCTGCTCCAGCATCCTCATCAAAGGAGAGACCCACCTCATGTCCGTTACTCCTGTTGCCAGCTCCGACACGACCGAGGCCGCCGAGGCCGCCGTGGAGGCGATCACCGGCGCGGCCGGCCAGGAGGTGACCTTCTCGCTCGAGCTGAGCCAGGACCAGAAGGACATCCGCGACTGGGTGCACGGCTTCGCCGCCGACGTCATACGTCCCGCCGCTCACGAATGGGATGAGCGCGAGGAGACTCCCTGGCCGATCATCCAGGAGGCCGCCAAGATCGGCCTTTACGGCTTCGAGGGCTTGGCTCAGTTCTTCGCCGACCCCACTGGCCTGAGCCTGCCGATTGTCAACGAGGAGCTGTTTTGGGGCGATGCGGGGATTGGCATGTCGATCATGGGCACGGCGCTCGCTGTGGCCGCGATCTTCGGACAGGGCTCAGGTGAGCAGATCGGCGAGTGGATTCCGCGCTGCTTCGGCACGCAGGACGACATCAAGGTCGCGGCCTTCTGTGCTTCCGAGCCAAACGCCGGCTCTGACGTCTCTGGCGTTCGCACCGTCGCGAAGTTCGACGAGGCCGCCAATGAGTGGGTGATCAACGGCCAAAAGGCATGGGCGACGAACGGCGGCATCTCAGACGTCCATGTGGTGATCGCCTCCGTCGACCGCGAGCTCGGCTCGAAAGGCCACGCCGCGTTTGTCGTGCCGATGAGCGAAGCGAAGGGCATCTCCCAGGGCAGCAAGGTCTCAAAGCACGGCCTGCGCGCGTCACACACCGCCGACGTGTTCCTCGACGATTGCCGCGTGCCCGCCGGCTACGTGCTCGGCGGCAAGGAGAAGCTCGATGAGCGCATCGCCCGCGTGCGCGAGGGCAAGAAGAACAAGTCCCAGGCCGCGATGCAGACGTTTGAGGCCTCGCGTCCGACCGTTGGCTCTCAGGCCCTGGGAGTCGCCCGCGCGGCGTACGAGTATGCGCTGGAGTACGCCAAGGAGCGCGAACAGTTCGGCAGGAAGATCATCGAGAACCAGGCGATCGCGTTCACGCTGGCGCGCATGAAGATGGAGATCGATGCTGCTCGGCTGCTCGTGTGGCGCGCGTCGTGGATGGGACGCAACCAGGTTCCGTTCGAGAACGCCGAGGGCTCGATGTCGAAGCTGAAGTCGGGCGAGGTCGCCGTGTGGGTGACCGAGCGGGCGATTCAGATCCTCGGCGGGAATGGTTATACGCGTGAGTTTCCCGTCGAGCGCTGGCACCGCGACGCGAAGATCTACGACATCTTCGAGGGCACCGCCGAGATCCAGCAGCTCGTGATCGCTCGCGCGATCAGCGGCATGTACATCAAGTAACTCGACCCTTAGAGAGGGTCGTAGACCAAGCGAGGCGCGGACGCAGGGAGCGTGGTGTGCTACGCACGCGAGCGATCGAGGACAAAGCCTCGCGCCGCGTCAACGGCACTCTCTACCAAGCCTGGTCCACACCGCAGTGCGGACAGGCGACGGTCGTGGAGACCGGTGCGGCGAACAGGTAGCCGCATTCACAGGTGTAGGAGGCCCGGTCGAGTGGGCCTCCGGCCGCACGCACGCGCTCGGCGGCGATGTCGCGAGGCTCTTGGGCGACCATCGCTGACTTGACCTCACTCTTGTGGGTGAGCGCGGGCAGGCGCCCGACCCGGTGCTTGGGCCGATGGCGGCGCGAATGGCGCTCGGTGAGGGGGTGCAGGAGGCTCGGTCTCATGACGTTCTACTCATAAGAACTCGGCCCACAGGGGAAGGTTTCGCTCCCAATGCGCGATTTCCTGGCCGAATAGTCGGTCAGGCCGTCGCGAGGACTGGATCGAGGTTCCCTGAATGGTGAGGAAACGGGGTTGAGTTTGAGATACTGGGGGCGATGAATCCCGCGCGCAAGCGAACGGTGCGGCTGGTGGTCGCGTTGAGCGCGGCCGTGGTGTTGGCGAGTGCGCTGATCTACACGAGCTTCAGCGCGGCTTCTCCGGCGCTCAGCCCCAGTGAGCTCCTACACCAGGTCCGGCCAGGGCGCAGCTATCTGTTGACGGGCACGGTCGTCACTCACTCGGTCGTGCGCAGCGGTGACGTGCTGAACTTCAGCATCGCCGATCGTGCGGGGGGCGCCACCACGGTTCCAGTGGCCTACACAGGGACCGTCCCGGACCCGTTCCGTGAAGGGCGCGAGGTGATCGTCTCCGTGGAGAAGCGGGGCGGGCAGTACGTGGGCGAACGCAACTCGTTGATCACGAAGTGCCCGTCGAAGTACAAGGAAACACCGTCCTCAGCGAAGCAGAGCTCCTAGATGGCCGCTCTCGGCCGCGCCTGTCTGCTGCTGGCGCTCGCGGTGTGCGCATATGGGATCGGCGCCTCGATCTACGGTGTGCGTACCGGGCGGCTGGAGTGGTCGGACTCGGGCCGGCGAGCGGTCTACGCGCTGGCGGGCATCCTAACGGTCGCGTTCGCCGTGCTGGAGGTCGCATTCCTGCACAACGACTTCGCCTTCAACACGGTCGCCGACACGTCGAGCAGGACGACGCCGACCTTCTACAAGGCCGCCGCGGTGTGGTCCTCGCAGGAAGGCTCGCTGCTGCTGTGGGCCTGGCTCTTGTCGCTGTGGTCGAGCCTCGTGCTGTTCCTCACGCGCGGGCGCTTACGCGACGTGGCGGCGTATGCGACGGCGATCCTCTTGGGCTTCGGCGGCTTCTTCATTGCCCTGATGGTGTTCTACGCGCAGCCGTTCGCCACGAGGAGCCCGGCCCCGAGCGAAGGCGTGGGGTTGGATCCGCTGTTGCGCTTCCCGACGATGATGATCCATCCCCCGATGCTCTACTCGGGCTACACCCTGTGCACGATCCCGCTGGCCTTTGGCATGGGGGCGTTGCTGGCGCGAAGGGTCGACGCCGAGTGGATCAGGGTGATTCGCCGGTTCGCGTTCGCCGCATGGTTCTTCCTGGGGATCGGCATCCTGCTGGGCGCGCGCTGGTCCTACTCGGAGCTCGGCTGGGGCGGCTATTGGGGCTGGGACGCGGTCGAGAACGCTTCGTTGATGCCGTGGCTGACGGGCACGGCGTTCCTGCACTCGCTAATGATCCAGGAGAAGCGGGGGATGTTGAAGGTGTGGAATGTCTCGCTCGTGCTCGCCACGGGGACACTGGCGATCATGGGCACGTTCCTGGTGCGCAGCGGCGTGCTCAACTCGATCCACGCGTTCGGCGGTGCGACCTTGGGCATCCCGTTCGTGGTGCTGATCGCGGTGCTGATCGCGGGTTCTATCTATCTCGTGGTGACACGCCGCGAGATGCTGCGCTCGGAGCACCGGCTGGACTCGCTGCTCTCGCGCGAGGCGACGTTCCTCGCCAACAACCTGGTGCTCGTGGCACTGTGCTTCGTGATCTTCTGGGGGACCTACTTCCCGCTGATCTCCCAAGCGTTGACCGGCACGGAAGCCTCGGTCGGGCCGCCCTGGTTTGACCGCTACACGGTGCCGCTGGCGCTGATCCTTGTGCTGCTGAGCGGGATCGGGCCGGCGATCGCCTGGCGCCGAGCGACGCTCGTTAACGCCCGACGTAACTTTCTGGCGCCCTTCGGCGCCGCGCTTATGACCCTGCTCGTGCTTGAGGCGGCGGGCGTTCGACAGAAGCCGTTTGCGATCGCAATGTTCTGCTGCGCGGCGTTCGTCCTGGGCAGCATCGGGCAGGAGTTCTTCCGCGGGATTCGCGCCCGCGGGGCGATGGCCGACGAGGCGCCTCCGGTCGCGCTGATGGCGCTCGTGCGACGCAACCGCAGGCGCTACGGCGGCTACATCGTGCATATCGGGATAGCGGTCCTGTTCGTGGGGGTTGCCGCCTCGTCCTCGTTCCAGCACGCCTCCGAGCTGGGTCTCTCGCCGGGCCAGTCCACGCGCGTGGGCGCCTACACG
>PLBZ01000046.1 GCA_003134675.1 Solirubrobacterales bacterium | reverse complement strand
ATAGAGCCTGTCGCACGAATCGCCGGCGACCCCGCCATGGGTCAGCGGGACGTGTCACTGAAGTTCCGATTGCGATCTACGCTGCGGCTGGCCCTGCGCCATGCCGCCACCACTTCAAGAGGTTGTGGGTGGTGACCATCATCATCCACTCTGCAGTGCACGCTGCCAAGCCGCGACGTCGGAAGCGGCCCATCCCCCGCACCGACTTGATCTGGCCGAACACGGGTTCGACAGTGATTCCCCGTCGGCCGTATAGGCGGCGGGCGGCCGGATCCGCTAGCTTTGCAACCATTCTCAGTCGCGAGAGCGAAGCCCGCGCGTCGTGCTGATATGCTTCGACCAGGCGGGTGAAATTGGTCTTGGGAATCCCGAAGCGCGCTGCCGCTGTTCGGTGTGTGATAGCGCCAGCGATGGCGCCTTCGATGAAGGTCTGCAGTTCATCGACATTGACCACAATTGGCGATGCTGTTCGCTTGTGGGTCGCGATCAAAAGCTCCGCACCGAGCTCTGCAATACCGTTCTCGGGACTCCAGTAACCGGCGTCCGCCAGCAGCGTAGCGGCGCTCTTCCCAACGCGTTCCAGGTGGATCAAGGCCTGCTCGGCCATAGGTTTCAGAGCATCGGTGTCCACCGGATCCTGGAGCAGTGCGGCGGCAACGACAATCTGATCGCCGCTGACGGCCGCCTGGGCGTTATATCCCTGAACGAAGCCCTGCGGCCGGCGCATGATCCGGCTGTCAGGATCCGTGAGATTGATCTTCGGCTCGTTTCGCGGGGCGTTTGGACGACGCGCGATGGAACGCTCTCGGTCCTTCGAGATCGCACCCATCGCTCGCTTGATCCACTCCCTGTTGCGCAGCGGCGCAGGGAGTTCATCGCCACGAGCCTTCCCGAGCTCATCGTCCTCGCTTCTGTCGGTCTCGATGGCCTCGCGGACAACAGCGCGGGCGACGTCAGTGAGGCTGCGGTTAGCGGCACCGGCGGCGTCCGCAGCGATCTTCGTGCCGTCTATTGCGACGACGCTGGTATCGATCAGACCAGCACGAGCGCACATGGTCAGCACATCTGCGAACAATCCGGCGAGCGCTGCTTCGTGCCTGGTGACAAAGCGCGCGAGAGTGGCATGATCGGGCACGGAATTCGCTGCTATGACCCGGAAGGCAACATCTTCGGTACAGCGTCGCTCGATTCGCCGGCTGGACCGCTCTCCGACGCCGTAGGCGTAGAGGAGGAGGCCCACCATCATCGCCGGGTCATAGGCTGCGCCGCCGCGCCCGTCTGACCGATGTGCAGCGATGAACTCCGCGAGGTCCATCTCGTCAACGGCAGCGAGAACGGCCCACGCGAAGTGGCCTTCCGGGAGCCACTCAGTAATCGACGGTGGCATGACGTAGAGCTGGTCGCGATCGACAGAGCGGAAGTTGAATCCCATGGCCCCAATGATCTCCGGTTTAACGCTCACGGCGGTGCCGTTGACGCACAAGGTCGCCGGCGATTCGTGCGACAGGCTCTATGAGGGTTTCAGCAGTGTCCGCGAGGACAACGCGCACGCGACCGAGACGCTTGCCCGTGTGCCCGAGCATGGCGTTCTCATCACGTCCTCCGTACCCATCGGTCGCAGGTCCTCCGTCTTCACGGCCCGACATCCGCGCGTGATCCGCGATGGGAGCGGAGGGACAGGAGGCCACGTCATCGGGGCAGACGCGCATCGTTAGCGACGAATCAGCCATGACGACCCGGTTCGAGGTGGGAGCCGCGAGTGCTCGCGCCTCCGCGAACGAGTCGCCCCCGGAGCGCGAGGGCGATCAGGGTCGGTAGGGCGAGCGCGCCGACCAGGCTCAGCACGGCGCCGACACGCGCGAGGCCTGGGGACTGCGCAAGGATCCCGGATTCGAGGAGCAGCCACCCTGCACCGAGGAGCGCCAGCTGGCCCACGCCGGCTGCAACCGGCATGCGGTCGGCGGCGAGGGGCGCGGCGCCAGGGACGCCACCGCGGGTCCAGGCGAGGAAGGGGATAATGCGCGCGCCGTTGGCGGAGATGGCCAGGGGGGCCCAGCCGAGGAGTGCGCTGCTCACCGCGACCTGCGGCCATGGCAGCACGCCCGCGATGGCCGGCAGTGCAGCCATCGCGGCGATAACGAACACAGCGGCGGCTGCCACCTGACCGATCGGCGTGATTCCCGAGCTGGCGGGACCGCCGCGGGCGCTCGTCAGCCGGATGACGTCGTGGAGGTAGAGCGCGGCACCGGCCACGTAGGGGAGGAGGGCTGCGACGCGCAGCGGTGCCGGGAGATGCACCGACACAGCGACGACGCCGAGGATCAGTCCGCCGGCGAGCAGGCCGAGCACCGGTCGCGGCCATCGGGCGCGGACGCTGGACACGTTGAATCGCGGCACCAGCTGGTACGAGACGCCGACCAGGACCAGGCCCAGCCAGCCGCCGACGGCGAGGAGGATCTTGGGTGCGAGAAGGGCCAGGGGGTCCTCGAGCATTCCAGTGCGAAGCGACACCGCGAGGATGGCGCCCATCACGGCGATCGCATCGAGGCAGGCGAGGGCCATGACGAGGTACAGAGCGACCACGTTCCACCGTGTCGCCCGCCGCATGACTGCGCCGGCATGAGCGCTGATCCCCAGGATCGCGACGGTGAGGGCGATACCACCAATCGGCGCGAGGTCATCGCGACCGCTGACCAGGGTCCCGGTGAAGATCGCAGTCGAGGCGAGGAAGCGCCACCACACCAAACGAGCGCCGCGGGCGCTGGCTGGGCGCGCACCGAGGATGACCGGGAGCATCTGGTAGAGAACGCCAGCCATCACCGAGGTGGCGAATCCGAGGGCAAGGATATGGGTGAGAGCGAGGGCCTGCGGTGTGGCCCATCCGCCGGGCGTCAC
>PLBZ01000055.1 GCA_003134675.1 Solirubrobacterales bacterium | reverse complement strand
CCAGATCGAGTAGAGCGAGACCTGCGAGCCGTAGTGACGCCCCACAGCGGTCATAAACTGCTGGAAGTCGAGGTCGTCAGGCCGCGTGATGTAGGGGGCTTTGCGGTTCGACGTCGCCCATCTCGGCGCCGGCGAGGTGACGGTCAGCAGCACCGGCCAGTTCAGCTGCTTGGCGGCTTCCAGCAGCGCGTCGTACTGACCCCATGCGTAGCTCCCCGGGTTGGTCGCGTCGAAGCTCGGAGCCGTGGCGCTGTCATGAGCGGGCGCGACGGAGTACCAGTTGAGCTCCACGCGCAGGGCCCGCACGCCGAGCGCCTGCAGCTGCACGAGCGCATGGGGGCGGGTGCTCGGGTTCAGCAGGTCCGATGACGCCTCGAAATAGAGCTTCTGACTCGTCGAGGCCAGTGCCTGGCTCGCACCTACCGTGCCACAGAGGAGCGCCGAGCAGGCAATCGATGCACAAAGAAGTATGCGGATACGCGACATCAGTGCGAGCTGACCTTCACCTTGCAATGCGCGACGTGCATGTGCGCGCACACGATGATGTAACCCGGTCGCGGGTGGTGATGAGCATCGGTCAGCCCCGCGTCGAAGATCGTCGACTGCGTGCCGCCACTCCACTCGTAGATGTACAGGCGCTTGATGCGCGAGTTCGTCGAGGCGAGGGCGAACATGTAACCGAGCGCTTTCGCGGCCCGTGACAGCCCCGAGCCGCGGCTATTGGGAAAGGCGCCGCCGAATTTCACGATCCCGCCGGTCTCGGTCAGCCAGACCTGTCCGGGCACCGCCGCCAGGATCGCGCGCGTGCGGGCGCTCGAGAAGCGGTTGGTGTCGGAGTAGTTGTGCAGACCCCACAGCGTGGGCGTCGGCACCCGTAGGTGATGAAGCTCGGCTTTGAACTGCCCGATGTAGGTGAGCGTGGGACCGACTTCCGCCTGGTCCAGGATGTCCAGGCCGAGGATCGTGCAATGGCTGCAGACCCGCCTGAGCGCCTGGTAGTACTTCGCCGATTCGACCGCCGTGGGACTGTTGAAGCGCTCGTATGTGTAGCGGACGTTGCCCCGGTTGGTCTCGTTCCACGGTTGGTATTGACGGACATTTGGAAAGAGTTTTATAAATTTATTCGTGTCGTGTTCGTAGGTCGCGATGCTCGGCATGCGCGTCGGTGTGTACTCGGAGTGATAGAAGGCCACCAGCACCTGCTGGTGCTTGGCTTCGGCGGCCGCGATCCACACCCTCGCGAGCGACAGCGAGTAAGGACGGACGACGGCGTCGTAGGGAACGATGTAGCGCGTGATGTGGGTGTGCAGCCTCTGCCACAGCGCATCGGAGAACATCTCCGTCTTCTCGTCCGCGACGCCGGCCTGAAAGGAGGCGGCGAGGTGAGCTCGGGCCTGGTGGGGAGCGCCAGCGGTGCTCCCGGCGGAGACGCCAACGGTGGCGCCAAGTGCGAGCGAGGAGCCGCAGAGGAGCAGCGCGGCGGCGCGGAGACGGGGGCGCGGGAGGCTGAGGCGCAGGGTCGCGAGCACGGCCATCGAAACAGCCTATACGCCGGAAAGTTGCGTTTCCCTGCGTTGCGCGGTAGGCCCCGCGGCCGCATAGGATGCCGGGCGATGCGCAACGGGCGATGGCGTTACCGGGGTCCGCTTGCGATTGTGCTCGTGGTTGCCCTCGCCCTGCGCCTCTGGGGCATCAAGCAGGGACTTCCCTACGTCTACAACGTAGACGAGTACGGACACTTCGTGCCCGAGGCGGTGGCGATGTTCCACCACGGCCTGGATCCTCACTACTTCATCAATCCACCCGCGCTCACCTACCTGCTGCACGTCGTCTTTGCCGTCTGGTTCGGGAGCGGCGCGAGTGTCCCACACGAATTTGCGCTGCATCCAGACCATTTCTTTCTCGTCGCACGGGTGACGGTAGCGCTGCTCGGGACGAGCACTGTCTGGCTGCTCTACCTGGTGGGCGCGCGACTGCTGAACCGCGGGGTCGGCCTGCTGGCAGCGGCTCTGATGGCCGTCGCGTTCCTGCCGGTCTTCTACGGGCACCTCGCGCTCAACGATGTGCCCACGCTGGCGCCGCTCACGCTCTCGCTGCTCGGCACGGCCGGCGTATTGCGTCGAGGTCGCATGCTCGACTACCTGGTGGCAGGGATCGGCCTGGGCCTCGCCAGCGCCACGAAGTACACGGCGGGCGTGATGATCCTTCCGCTGCTAGCCGCGGCCGTGGCGCAATACCTCGACGGGAGACCGGACGCCCGGCGGGACGTGACACTCGGCATCGGGGTCGCACTAGTCGCCGCGCTGGGCGCGTTTCTGATCGCCAATCCGTTCTCGGTGCTCGATTTTCACAGCTTCCGCGCGGAACTGGAACGTCAGTCCAGCTACACCGAAATGTCGCATGCCTCGTGGACAGGCGCCCCCTCCCTGGGCAGCTTCGTCTACTACCTGTGGTCGTTCACCTGGGGGTTCGGATGGGTCCCCGCGCTGGCGGCGGTCGGCGGGGCGGTGACCATTTGGCTGAGGCAGCGGCGGCTCGGCTGGGTGCTCGTGCCGGTGGCCGTGCTCTATCTCGCGTTTCTGAGCCTGCAGGGGCGCTACTTCGGCCGCTGGCTGCTACCGATCTTCCCGATCGTCTGTCTGCTGGCGGCGAGCTTTGCCCTGGCGCTCGCCGGCTGGGCCACGCGACGTGCTCCGCGGCTGCGCGTCGGTTTCACGGCGCTTGCGGTGCTCGCCCTGACCGCGCAAGGCCTCATCTACAGCATCCACTCGGGCCTGCTGCTCTCACGCGCCGACACCCGCAACCTCACGCGCGCATGGGTGGTGGAGCACATACCGGCGGGCGCCCGCATCGTCGTCGAGCCCGTGGTCCCCAACGCATGGCTTGGCGACACTGGCGGGCTGGGGGCGGCCGGCGGTCGCTGGATCAAGTATCCGACACTACGCCTTGTACTGAACCCCTCCAGTGGGCTGCCCGAGCCCCCGCACCAGACCGTGCTGCTGGAAAACTACGAGCGCACTCTGGGGCCCGCGCTGATCCCCTACTACGAGCAGCACGGCTATTGCTGGGTTATCAGCGGCTCCACCCAATCCGGACGAGCATTTGCCGATCCCCAGATCGTGCCGGATGCGATCGCCTACTACAGTGCCCTCGCCCAGCAAGCCCAAGTCCTCTACCGAGCCTCTCCATACGCTCCCGGGAAGGGCCCCGTCCCATTCAGCTTTGACTGGACGTTCGACTACTACCCGCTCGCCTATGACCGGCCGGGGCCGACCATGACCGTCTATCGCCTACACGCCGGACGCTGTGCTTAGCGATTTCCCCGCGCGATCTTGCGCAGATCGATCGTCGCGTCATACAGCTTCGCGTCGACCCCCTCCTCCAACGCGACCTCACGCAGCGGGCGCCCGGAAGCGGTTGCCTTCTGCACGATGACCGTCCCCTTGTCGTAGCCGATCGCGCCGTTGAGCGCCGTTGCCACGGCCAGGGTCGCTCCGGCGGAGGCCTTCGTGCCAGCCCTGTTGGCCTCGATGCCATCGACGCACTTCTCGGCGAACACGCGTGAGGTCGCTGAGAGCAAGCGCAGCGATTCGAGCAGGTTGCGCGCGATCAGCGGGATGCGCACGTTTAGCTCGAACTGTCCCTGCATCCCGGCGATCGTGATCGCCGTGTCGTTTCCGATCACTTGGGCGCAGACCTGTAGGACGACCTCGGGGATCACGGGGTTGACCTTGCCGGGCATGATCGACGAGCCCTTCTGCAGCTCCGGCAGCAGGAGCTCGCCGATGCCGGCGCGCGGACCGGAGCCCATCAGGGCGAGGTCGCCGGCGATCTTGGTCAGCGATACGGCGAGGACCTTCAGTGCACCGGACAGCTCGACGAGGGCGTCGCGGTTCCCCTGCGCCTCGAACGGGTCCAGGGGCGCAGCGATCTGCTTCAGGTGAGATTCCTTCTTCAGGCGCGCTCGGACCTTCTCGGCGAACTTGGGGTGGGTATTCAGGCCGGTGCCGGTGGCGGTGCCGCCGAGCGGGATCTGCCCGACGTGGACGAGTGCGGCCTGCACACGCTCTCCTCCGAGCGCCAGCTGGGCGGCGTAGCCGCCGAACTCCTGCCCGAGCGTCACGGGCACGGCGTCCATCAGGTGCGTGCGGCCGGCCTTGACGACGTTCTGAAAGCTTTTCGCCTTGCGGGCGAAGGAGCGTTCGAGCTGCCTGAGCGCGGGCAGCAGCTCGTTGACGGCGACGTCCAGCGCAGCTAGGTGAACGGCCGAGGGAAACACGTCATTGGAGGACTGGCCCATGTTCACGTGGTCGTTGGCGTGGGTGCCCTCGCCGGCCAGACTGGCGATCACCTCGTTGGCGTTGGTGTTGGTCGAGGTGCCGGAGCCGGTCTGAAAGACGTCGATTGGGAACTGCCGGTCGTGCTTGCCGGCGGCGATCTCCGCAGCGGCCTTCTCGATCCGCGCCGCGCTGCGTTTGGAGAGCAGTCCGAGCTCGCCATTGACGGCGGCGGCGGCGCCCTTCAGGCGCGCCAGCCAGTGGATGACGGGCACCGGCACCCTCTCGCCCGAGATCGGGAAGTTCTCGACGGCTTTCGCGGTCTCTCCGCCCCACAGCTGCTTCTCCTGCATCGGCTCTCCTTGGTTTTATTTGGGCCCACCCGCCCGCAGAACCCTACCCGCAGAACGCGGCCAGCTCCCGCGCCAAGCCGACCGGGTCGTCGTAGGCCATCAGAAAGCCCGTGCTCTGCAGCACGCGCAGCTGGCCGTTGGGCAGCAATCCCAGCGCCTCTTCGGCGATCGCCAGCGGATGCAGCCGGTCGCGGTCGGCCCACAGCAGCAGCACCGGCATGTTCAGGCGCGGATAGAGCTCGAGCAGCTGGGTCTGGGGCCCGCGCGGCCACGCCCTTGCGCATCTCGCCCACGAGCGCGCGAGGCTCGGGTTGCCGCCGACGTCGGCAAATGCGTGGCGCACCAAATCGCGCGCCGCCGGGGCCCCCCGCGCGGACAGCCGCAGACCGCGCTCGGGGGTGAAGGCGGCGCGGGCGCCGTATGTGAGCAGGCGGTCAAGCCCCGGAACGGCGCCAGCGGCGGCGGTCAGTCGCCAGGCGGCGCGCAACCGCGCATCCTCTGGAGCCGCATGCATACGGCTGCCCATCAGCACGAGCCGCTTGGGTTGCAGGCTTCCGCGCGCAATCGCGTGCAGCAGGATCTCAGCGCCGGCGTCGTGACCGCCGATCAGCGGCCGGGGACCGAGCACGTCGGCGGCGAAGGATGACATCACCTCCGCGAACCAATCGAGCGTATAAGGGTGACGCGGCCGGTCCTCGGAGTCCCCGTGCAGAGGCAGGTCGGGGAGCACCACGCGGAAGCGGTCGGAGAGCTGCTCGACGGCGGGCTCCCACTCCTTGTGCGAGAGCATCGCGGAGTGCAGCAGCGCGAGCGGCGGCCCAGCGCCGAGCTCCCGGTAGGCCACTCGCGCGCCATCGGGATGGTGGTAGAGACGAAGCCTCACAAGGGCATCGTAGGCCCGCACCTACAATGGGCCGCCCGTGAGCACCCCTGAGAAACACCCCCTGATCCCACGCCGCACGGTCGATCCTCGCCAGGAGCTGCCGGCGCTCGAGCTCGAGATACTGGAGCGCTGGCGCGAGCGCGACGTCTTCGCCCAGTCGCTGCGCATACGCGAGGGCGCGGAGCAGTGGGTCTTCTACGAGGGGCCACCGACCGCTAACGGCCCCCCGGGCTCTCATCACGTGCTCTCGCGCGTGTTCAAGGACATCTACCCNNGGGCCGCCGACCGCGAACGGCCCGCCGGGCTCCCACCACGTCCTCGCCCGCGTGTTCAAGGACATCTACCCGCGCTTTCAGACGATGCGCGGCTACCAGGTGCAGCGCAAGGGTGGCTGGGACTGCCACGGGCTGCCGGTCGAGATCGCGGTCGAACAAGAGCTCGGCATCCGCTCGAAGGCGGAGATCGAGCAGTTCGGGATCGCCGAGTTCAACGCCAAGTGCCGCGCCTCGGTGTTCACGTTTCTGGAGGAGTGGAACCGTCTCACCGAGCGGATCGGCTTCTGGCTGGACCTCGACGACGCCTACCGCACGCTCGACGAGTCCTACATCGAGTCAGTCTGGTGGGCACTCGCCCAGATCCACGAGCGTGGACTGCTGTACGAGGGGCGGAAGGTCGTGCCCTACTGCCCCCGTTGCGAGACCACGCTCTCCTCGCACGAGGTCGCGCTCGGCTACCGCGACATCGTCGAGGAGAGCGTCTTCATCAAGCTTCCAGTGCTCTCCGGCGAAGAGAAGCTGCTCGTGTGGACGACCACACCCTGGACGCTGCCAGGCAACGTCGCGGTGGCGGTTTCGCCGGACGCGACGTACGCGAAGGTGCAGGTCGGAGATGAGATGTTCGTGCTCGCCGAAGCTCGTATCGAGGCGGTGCTCGGCGATGGCACAGAGATCCTCGAGCGGTTCTCGGGTTTGGAGCTCGTGGAGAAGTACAAGGCCTATCAGGGACCGATCTTCAGACTCGCCGATCGCGAGCCCGGCGGCTTGCCGATCCTCGCCGACTCGTTCGTGACGACCGAGGACGGCACGGGCATCGTCCACCTCGCGCCGGCGTTCGGCGAGGACGACTACCGCGTCGCGGGGGCGGCGCCCGAGATCCCATTCGATCCAACCCAGCCTGGCACTCTCTACAACCCGGTCCGAGGAGACGGCACCTACGACGACCGCGTGCTCAGTCACGACGGGCGTTCCTACGAGGGCCGCTTCGTCAAGGATCCCGCGCTGACGAAGGAGCTGATCGCAGACCTACGCGAGCGGGGCCTGCTGCTGAGGGAGCAGGAGTACGAGCATTCCTACCCACACTGCTGGCGTTGCGGCACGCCGCTGCTCTACTACGCCAAATCCTCCTGGTACATCGCCACCTCTGCACTGCGCGATGAGCTACTGGCGGCGAACGAGACAGTTGCCTGGCATCCGCCGCACGTCAAGCACGGGCGCTTCGGTGACTGGCTGTCCAACAACGTCGACTGGGCCCTGTCCCGCGAGCGCTACTGGGGCACGCCGCTGCCGGTGTGGCGCTGCCCGGACGGGCACCTACGCGTGATCGGCTCATTCTCTGAACTGGCCGATCTGGCGGGAACGGCGCTGGAGGATCACCATCGCCCGTACGTCGATGATCTCTCGATCGCCTGCGCTGAGCCCGGCTGCAAGCAAACGATGGAACGCGTGCCCGAGGTAATCGACGTGTGGTTCGACTCCGGCGCGATGCCGTTCGCCCAGCACCACTTTCCCTTCGAGCACGAGGACGTCTTTGCCGAGCGCTATCCGGCGGACTTCATCTGCGAGGCCCAGGACCAGACGCGCGGCTGGTTCTACTCGCTGCTCGTGATCGCCACGCTGCTGGGCAAGCAGGCTCCGTACAAGAACGTGGTCTGCCTGGGGCTGATCCTCGACGAGGACGGTCAGAAGATGTCCAAGTCCAAGGGCAACACGGTCGAGCCGTGGCAGGTGCTCGACGCCTACGGGGCCGATGCCTTCCGCTGGTACTTCTTCACCTCCAAGGCGCCCTGGGACGGCTACCGCTTCTCAGCGGAGACAATCGGGGAAGGCGTACGGTTGTTTCTAAAGCAGCTGTGGAGCACGTACTTCTTCTACGTCCTCTATGCCGAAGCCAATGCCTCCGTCCTCGGCGAGGCTTCCGAGCCTGCCGAGCTCACCGACGATCTCGACCGTTGGGCGCTGTCACGTACCGCAGCCACGGCCCAGCTCGTAGCCGAGCGGCTGGACGCCTACGACGCCACCTCCGCCGGACGGGCGATCGCGGGCCTCCTCGACGAGCTGTCGAACTGGTACGTACGCCGCTCGCGACGGCGTTTCTGGGACGGGGATCAGGCCGCGTTTGAAACGCTGCGCACATGCCTGCTGACCGTGGCGAAGCTGCTCGCCCCCTTCTGCCCCTTCATCGCCGATGAGATCTACGACAACCTCGACGGCACCCTCGAGAGCGTCCACCTGTGCGACTTCCCGACGGGCGAGCTCCTCGGCGAGCGCGACGTGGAGCTGGAGCAGAGGATGGCGCTCGCGCGCGAGACGGTTCGCCTCGGGCTGGGAGCACGCGGTAAGGCCAAGATCAAGGTCCGCCAGCCGCTGGCAGAGGCGATCGTGGTGGCAGACGGGCGCGAGCGAGCGGCGATCGAACGGCTGGTCGACGTCGTCCGCGAGGAGCTGAACGTCAAGCGGGTGCGGTTCGTCGCCGCCGCCGAGGAGCTGGGCTCCTATGAGGTGAAGGCCAACTACCGCACCCTGGGTCCACTGTTCGGCAAGGACATGCCGCGCGCGGCCGAGGCGATCGCGGCGCTCGACCCGGCGCGAGTGGCGAGCATCGTGGCCACCGCCGGCAACGAGATCGACAGCGCCAAGATCGGGATAGCGGTCGCCGGACGCGAGCACACGCTATCCGCCGAGGACGTAATTCTCACGATGAAGGCACCTGAGGGCTACTCGGTCGAGCGCGAGGGCGCCCACGCCGTGGCGCTCGACCTCACGATCGACGATGACCTGCGGGCCGAGGGACAGGCGCGCGAGATCGTGCATGCGATCCAGAACGCGCGTAAGGCCGCCGGCCTAGAGGTCGAGGACCGGATCGAGTCGCGCCTCGAAGGTGACGAGGCGCTGATCGAGGCGGCGCGCGAGCACCGCGACTACGTGGCCGGCGAGACGCTTGCGGTCAAGCTCGATCTTGGCGACGACGTGAGCGCGACGGCCGCCGCGATGGACTACTCAGAGCAGACCGAGATCGACGGCCTGTCCCTGAGCATCTCCCTACGCCGCAGTTAGCGCCGGCTCCAGCTCTGCCTCAAGCTTCTTCTTCGGATAGGCGCCGATCACAGTCTTGACCGGCTGGCCGCCCTTGAACAGGATCATCGTCGGGATCGAAAGCACCTGGAATTTGGCCGCCGTCTGCTGGTTCTCATCGATGTTCAGCTTGACGATGCGCAGATCCGGGCGCTCGGAGGCGATCTCCTCGAGCACTGGCGCGACCACGCGGCAGGGGCCGCACCAAGGCGCCCAGAAGTCAACGAGCACCGGCCCCTCGGACTCGATCACCTCAGCCTGAAAGTTGGTGTCTGTAACTTCGCTCAAAGTGCCTGCCATGGGGGTCTCCCTTAATTGCTTTTCTATCACTATACAAAGTGTAGTAAGGCCTTCCAGCGACGGCGTACGGTCAGTGCACCGTCACGATCCACCCATCGGAGTTACGCACGATCGGCGGGTGGATGCCGGTCAGGATAGTGAACAGGTGCGGGGAGACGTAGACCTCGATGAAGGCGGCGATTAGGAGCACCGGTACGGCCATCGCGACGGTCACTAGGGTGGCCGCCAGCAGCTGCTCCCACTCCCCCCGCCGGCTGGCGATGATCCAGGCGGCCAGCGGCAGGAACAGCGCGATCAACTCAAGGAGAGCGTGCGGGAGCACCCCCAGCAGCAGCAGGCCCGGTGAGACTCTCAGAAAACCGGAGACACCGGCCAGCGTGTGCCCTAGCACGTAGGCCTGCGCGCTCAACGAGAAGGTGGTGGCGAGCACCACGAAGGCGATCGCTATTCGCCCACCGTGTTCATGTACCCAGCGAGAGACACCGTGGTGGTGCTCGGCCTGCAGCGGCAGCGAGCTACCCGCGATGAATCCCGCCACACACGCCATCGCGTGCAGGGCGAGCACCAGCAGGTTGCGCCGCATGACCCCCACCACGTCGGCGCCGTCGCCGACCGCGAACGGCGGCTGCAGAGTGATTGTCTGCTGATAGCCGCCAAACAGGGTAGAGATGAGCCACACGGCGCACAGCAGCCCGGTGGCGGCCACTGCCGAGCCGGCGACCCATTGCCCCAGCACGACGCCTGGGGTCCGTTGCCAGGCACGCAGCGTGGCACGGGTGTGACGAATACCGTGGGCAAACGCGTAGGCGGAGGCATCCATCCCCCTTCTATCGACCGGGCAGCACGCTCACCTGAAGCGCAGCCGCGGCACGAGCCACATCGCCTCGGCTGCGATCCGCCAGGACATCTTGCTCTGGCCCCGCTCGCGATCTTTGAAGACGATCGGCACCTCGACCACGCGGAAGCCGGCGCGCACCGCGCGGTAGGTGAGCTCGACCTGAAAGGCGTAGCCCTGCGAGCGCACACCGTCGAAATGGATCGACTCGAGCACCTCGCGGCGAAAGCACTTGAAGCCGCCCGTGAGGTCGCGCACGCGCAGACCCAGCACGAGGCGGGCATAGGTGGAGCCGCCCTCTGAGATGAAGCGCCGCAACAGGCCCCAATCAGTCACGCCGCCGCCGGGCACGTAGCGCGAGCCGAGCGCCAGATCGGCGCCCGCGTGGACGGCCTCCAGCAGCCGGGCGAGATCGGCGGGGTCGTGAGAGAAGTCGGAGTCCATCTCCATCACATAGCCCGCGCCGTTGGCAAGCGCGTGACGAAAGCCCGCGAGGTAAGCCGGACCGATGCCGTTCTTCTCGGTGCGATGGAGCACCTGCACCCAGTCGTGCTCGGCAGCGAGACGGTCGGCGATCTCACCGGTGCCGTCGGGTGAGCCGTCATCGACGACCAGCACGCTGAAGCCTTCGGGGGCGGCACGCTCGAGCACCTCTCCCGAAGCGGCGAGGATCGCCTCGATGTTCTCGGCCTCGTTGTATGTAGGGAGGATCAGCCAGGGCTCGCCGGACATAGGGCGGCGTACCCTAGAGCAGTGGACCTGCCGAACGCCGCGATCGCCGACGCGCTGGAGGAGCTGGGCGACCTGTACGAGCTCGACGGGGCGATCGTGCACCGCGTGCTCGCCTACCGCAACGCGGCNNGGGATCGGCAAGACGCTCGAGCAGAAGATCCTCACGCTCCTCGACACCGGCACGACCCCTTCGACGGAGAGGATGAGAGCACAGTTTCCAGCAGGCCTGATCGCAATCACACGGCTGCCCGGCTTGGGAGCCAAGCGCGCGCGACTGCTCTACACAGAGCTGGGAATCGACTCGATCGAGAAGCTGCGCGATGCTGCACTGGCTGGGCGGCTGCGCACCGTGCGGGGACTCGGCGCGAAGTTCGAGACGAGCGTGCTGGCGGCAATTGATCGAATGCCCGCCCACCCCCC
>PLBZ01000098.1:28949-29070 GCA_003134675.1 Solirubrobacterales bacterium | reverse complement strand
GCGGGCGCCGACGTCGTGCTGGATTTACCTCGAGGCGGCAAGATCCGTGCCCAGGACACCGCAGTGCGGAGCGCTGGTGGTGAAATCGTCGCCTTCTCGGATGCCAACGCTCTTTGGGAGC
>PLBZ01000098.1:28713-28936 GCA_003134675.1 Solirubrobacterales bacterium | reverse complement strand
CTGTACTGGCGCTATGAGATGGCTGTGCGCGCCTATGAGTCGCGACTGCGCTCGATAACCGCCGGTAACGGTGCGATCTATGCCACTCGCCGAGATGCCTATCTAGTAGTCGATCCGATTATGGGCCATGACCTTTCTTTTCCCTTCAACATGGTCAAACGTGGCTGGCGGGCGGTATATGTGCCTCAGGCAAAGGCAACCGAGAAGATGGTGCCTTCGATCG
>PLBZ01000098.1:28548-28694 GCA_003134675.1 Solirubrobacterales bacterium | reverse complement strand
CTGATGATCCTCTCCCACCGAATTTTGCGTTACGCCACCCCTGCCCTTCACGCCGTCGCCCTGCTCGCAAACCTGCTGCTCGTCATCGACGGGGCCGGCGTGCTCTACACGGTCACCCTCGCCCTCCAGCTCGCGCTCCTCGCGGC